>NZ_VYKE01000508.1:0-556 GCF_032424515.1 Pseudomonas sp. JV245A | reverse complement strand
TGGGGGCAGATCAAGCAGCCTTTCATCGGGGCTTGAGGGAGGGGGCGGCGCTCTGCGGGGAGATCTCCCGTTCGCGGAAGTAGCGCTCCAGCACGCGCGGGTCGGCCGAGCGCTCGGCCAGGGCCACGTAGGTGTCCGGGCGCAGCAGGTAGAAGGCGTTGCGCGCCAGCCCCGCGGCGGCATGGGCCGGGCGCCAGTCGAAGGTGCGCAACGGCACCTGGTGCGCGGTGCACCAGTCGCGCAGGGCGTCACTGGTGACGCCGTAGACATGCACCTGCCAGCCCAGGTACTCCAGGCTGTCGAAGTTGTCGTGTTCACCATCGCGCACCCAGGGCAGGCGGTCGCCGCCGTGCACCGGGCCGACGCCGCCGGCGCTCAGGGGCATGCCGCGGTAGTTCAGGGTGATCTGCGACACGGTACGGAAGAGAAACTCCCGGGCGCTGTCGAAGGCGGCGATCTTCGGCAGCAGCAGGGGCGCCAGTCGGGTGCGCGCCAGGTAGGCCACCGGGCCGTCGGCGGTGGCGAAGCTGAATACCCGGTCGGTGGTGGCCACCAG
>NZ_VYKE01000507.1:0-563 GCF_032424515.1 Pseudomonas sp. JV245A | reverse complement strand
CCCTGGCGCCGACCCTGCTGCACTACCACCAGCGCCTCAAGGCCCAACTGGACCCGCAAGGGATCTTCAACCCCGGCCGACTCTACGCGGAGCTCTAGACCATGCAGACCACCCTCAGCCCCGAGGCCCGGCAACTGCCCCGGGCCGCCGAAGCCGAGCGCATCCTGCGCAGTTGCGTGCATTGCGGCTTCTGCAACGCCACCTGCCCCACCTACCAGTTGCAGGGCGATGAGCTGGACGGCCCGCGGGGGCGCATCTACCTGATCAAGCAGGTGCTCGAAGGCGCCCCGGCCACCGCCCAGACGCAGCAGCACCTGGACCGCTGCCTGTCGTGCCGCAACTGCGAAAGCACCTGCCCTTCCGGGGTCGACTACCACAACCTGCTGGACATCGGCCGCGCCGCGGTGGATGCCGCCCTGCCCCGGCCCGCCGGCCAACAATTGTTGCGCCGCGGCCTGCGGGCGCTGAGCGCCAACCCGCAGCTGTTCAAGGCCCTGATCCATGGCGGCAGCCGCCTGCGCCCGCTGCTGCCCCAGGCCCTGCAGGACAAGCTGCCGCGCCAG
>NZ_VYKE01000506.1:0-564 GCF_032424515.1 Pseudomonas sp. JV245A | reverse complement strand
CGCGGCGGCCAGGGTACTGACGCCCAGCGTCGCCAACAGGGCCAGCCCGTAATGGGCCGGCAGCAGGTGGCTGGCGTATTCGCCGGGCGCCTGCATGAACAAATGATTCAGCCCGGCCTGGGCCAGGCCATACAGGGCGCCGCTCAACAGCGCGGCAAAACCGGCGCTGTACAGCGCCTGGGCCACCACGAACAGCAGCAGCGCACCGGTGGAAAACCCCAGCAGGCGCAACACCGACAGCTCCCGGCGCTTGCGCTCCACCGCCGCCAGGGCCCCGGCGAAGATCGCCGCGAAGGCACCCGCCAGGGCCAGCCCGGCGATCACCCAGAAGACGATGGCCAGGTTGCGGCTCAAGGACTGCACCTGGGCTATGGTCTGGGCCTGGGTCGACACCAGCAGGCCGCGCTCGGCGAAATACAGACGCAATGGCTCGACATCCCCCAGGTCGCGGGCATACAGGCGAAACGCCGGGTAAACCCGCTGCCCGGCAGTTGCCTGGGCATCGCCGAGCCAGCCCAGGGCCGCCACAGCGCGTCCGTCGCGGTAATCCTCGGCGGCCTCCAG
>NZ_VYKE01000505.1:0-579 GCF_032424515.1 Pseudomonas sp. JV245A | reverse complement strand
AGCCTGGAGCGCCTGCAGCGTTTCGCCGGGGCCCTGCAGCAGGTCATCACGCGCCATGACATCCTGCGCACTGCGGTGCTCTGGGAAGGCCTGCCGCAACCGCTGCAAGTGGTCTGGCGCCATGCCGAGCTCCGGGTCGAGGAACAGCACCTGGACCCGGCCGAGGGCGACCTGCTGGCGCAGTTGCAGCAGCGCTTCGACGCCCGTCACTGGCGCCTGGACCTGGCCCAGGCGCCGCTGATCCGCCTGGTCTATGCGCGAGAGCCCGGGCAGCAGCGGGTGCCGGCGATCCTGCTGTTCCACCACCTGGCCCTGGATCACACCGCCATGGAGGTGATCGGCGAGGAAATGCGCGACCTGCTGTTCGACCGCGCGCAGCACCTGGGCACACCGGTGCCGTACCGCAACTATGTGGCCCAGGCACGCCTGGGTGCCGGGCAGGCGGAACACGAGGCGTTCTTTCGCGACATGCTCGGGGACATCGACGAGCCGACCCTGGCCTTCGGCGTAGAGGATGTACAGGGTGACGGCCTGGGTATCGAAGAGGCCGAGCTGGTGCTGCCCGAGGCGCTGAGCCGG
>NZ_VYKE01000504.1:0-582 GCF_032424515.1 Pseudomonas sp. JV245A | reverse complement strand
GCGCCGGGCAGGCTGGTGCAGGGCACAGAGCCAGCTGAGGTTCTCCTCGGGGCTCAACAGCTCCTTGATGCCGGCGGCATGGCCGATCCACAACAGGTTGCGGGCCAGTTCCGCGCGCTGGGCGTGCAATGGCTGGCCATTGAGCAGCACCTGGCCGCTGGTGGGCTGCATCAACCCGGCCAGCAGGCGCAGCAGGCTGGTCTTGCCGCTGCCGTTGGGGCCGCTGATCTGCACCATGTCGCCGCCCGTCAGACGCAACTCGAGGTGTTCAAATAGCATCCGCCAATCGCGCTCACAGGCGAGTGCTACGGCTTCGAGAAGAGGGCTGGTCAAGGGATAGCGGGCCTTTACAGGTTCAAGTCGGCAACGGAGCGGCCGTTAAAGAGATGCAGGATAAATGCATTGGCGGCCTGTTCTAGAGAGCTGCGTCAAACAATTGCAATGTTTTCACCACTCCCCCAAAGACGGGCGGCATTATACATGCGAAGCCCTACGCTTATGAGGGCTAATTTCCACAGGTTGTGTCCGAATGACAGGCGAAATGAACATCCTGCCTGCGCCCCAGGTGCCCGCGCCCGGCGC
>NZ_VYKE01000503.1:0-585 GCF_032424515.1 Pseudomonas sp. JV245A | reverse complement strand
GCCCAGGGCCCGGTCGGCACCGGCGCCGCCCTGCATCCTTCCCAGCAGCACGGTGCCGAACACCACGTCATCGCGGCCCGCCAGTTGCCCCAGCACCCGGCCCCAGGCCAGGTGCAGCAGGCTGGCCAGGCTCACTCCCAGGTGCCGCGCCTGCTCTCGCAGGCGCCGGCACAGCGCCGGGTCGAGGCGCAGTTGACGTTCCCGGATACCGCTGCCGTCGCGCTGCACGTCCTGCAGGCCGAAGGCCAGGGTCGGCTCGTCGATGTCCGCCAGCATCTCGCGGAAGAACGCCTGGTGCTGCTCCTCGCCATGGCCCAGGCGCGCCTGGGCCACATAGTTGCGGTACGGTGCCGGCGCCGGCAACTGCCCGGCGGTACCCTGCAGCACCGCGCTGATCTCCTCCACCAACACCTCCAGGGAGCTGTGGTCCAGGGCCAGGTGGTGGAACAACAGCAGGCCCAGCCAGCGCTGCTGCCCCGGGTCCGCGGCGCAGGCCAGTTGCAGCAGCGGCGCCCGGCTCAGGTCCAGGCGGTAGTGACGGGGGTCGAAACGCGCCTGCAACTGCTCCAGCACCGGGCCCTGGGC
>NZ_VYKE01000502.1:0-585 GCF_032424515.1 Pseudomonas sp. JV245A | reverse complement strand
TTGTTCTGCACCATCAGTTGCAGGCGGTCGAGCCAGTCCAGGTAACCCGGGAGCTGGGTGGTGCAATGCCAGCTCAGGTGCTGCTGCAGGCGCTGGTTGAACCAGCTCTTCTGCTCGCTGTTCATGTCCAGGTAGTCGTTGAGGTTCCAGGGAATGATCACATCCAGGTTGCGATAGGCCAGGCCGACCCGGCTACAGGCGCCCAGCATCAGGCTGATGATCAGGAGCGGAATGAGTAGGTGCCAGCGGCGCGCCATGTTCGAGTCCTTGCGAGTGCGGGTTGCTGTATCTGAACCCTGAAGGCGCCTCGCAGTTCAGACGTTCAGTAGAACGCCCGTTCGGCCTTGAAGGTGAGCAGGCCGTCGCATTGCGGGTTATGCCCGGAGTAGGCGCTGCAGTCGTTGCCGCTGAGGCTGGAGTCACTGTAGATCAGGTTCAGGTCGATCCCCAGCCAGGGGCGCGAGAGCTTGATCGACCAGTCATTGAAGCCGGCCACGTAGCCGCCGTCGGCGATCGAGACGCCATTGTTCAGTTGATGGGTGGTGTATTTGACGCTGACGCCAATGCCGAACGGTACGTTGCCGC
>NZ_VYKE01000501.1:0-587 GCF_032424515.1 Pseudomonas sp. JV245A | reverse complement strand
GGGCACCCCCAGGCACAGCGCGATCGGCTGGCCCACGCCCACCACCGCCAGGGCCCGGCCCTGCAACTCGGGCACCACCAGACGCCGGGCATAGCCGGCCAGCAGGCCCCAGACCAGCCCCGCCGCCATGCCCGCGGCAAAGCGCGCGGCCAGGGTCAGCAGATAGTGGGTCGACAACGCGGTCAGGCTGTTGAACAGCAACAGGCCGCCGATGGCCAGCAACAGCAAGGGCCTACGGCGCCAACTGCGAGTGGCGGCGATCAGCGGAATCACCGCCGCCACCGAGCCCAGGGCATACAGGCTGATCAACTGCCCGGCCATGGCCTCGCTGATGCCCAGGCCCTGGCTGATCTGCGGCAACAGCCCGGCAGGCAGCGTCTCAGTGACGATGGCGATGAAACCGGCCAGGGTAAAGGCCAGCAGGCGCCAGACCGGCAGCCTGCTGGAGGCGGTCGGCAAAGGTACGCAAATGTTCATGAAAGAATACTCACACAAGAAGACCAGAAATCACCGCAGGAACCGGCTTGCCGGCGAATGGGCCTCAGCCCCTGCGCCCGACTCACGGGCGCCTTCGCTGGCAAGCCAGC
>NZ_VYKE01000500.1:0-587 GCF_032424515.1 Pseudomonas sp. JV245A | reverse complement strand
CTGGTGAACATTCTCAGCGCCTGGCTGCTGGGCGGGGGGCACGACCATCATGGCCATTCCCACGGCCACTCTCATGATCACGAGCATCACGAGCATCACCAGTCGAACCGGGCCGGGGGCGACAACAACCTGCGTTCGGCCTATGTGCATGTTTTGTCCGATGCCCTGACGTCGGTGCTGGCCATTGCCGCGCTGCTGGCCGGGCGCTACCTGGGTTGGGTCTGGCTCGACCCGGCGATGGGCATTGTCGGCGCGCTGGTGATTGCCCGCTGGTCCTATGCCCTGATCAAGTCCAGCGCCGCGGTGCTGCTCGATGCCAGCGATGAGCAGGTGGCCGGGCAGATCCGCGCATCGGTGGAAGGGCCGGGGGATGCCAGTATCGTCGACCTGCACGTGTGGCAGGTGGGCCCTGGGGCCCGGGCGGCGATTGTCAGTGTGGTGGCCCGGGCCTCGCTCAGTGCCGAGACCGTGCGTGCGCGCCTGGCCGCGCTGCCCGGGCTGTCGCACCTGACCCTGGAATTGCGCAGCGTCTGAAGCCGGGCGCCTCAGGTGGCGCCCGGGCGGTACAGTTCCAGCAGCGAATAGGC
>NZ_VYKE01000499.1:0-590 GCF_032424515.1 Pseudomonas sp. JV245A | reverse complement strand
TGCTGGGTTTTGCCCTCGACGCCCTGGCCCGTGGCCTGCATCGCCGCTGGTCCCACGCCTGAGGCCCGCCGGTGGGCCCGGCGCGACACCGGTGGCGCCCCCGTAGGAGCCGGCTTGCCGGCGAATAGGCCCTCAAGCCTTGCACCGCTCCAGCGGGCGCCTTCGCTGGCAAGCCAGCTCCTACGGCCCCGGCGTAATCGCGGCGCTACCTGCGTAGGAGCCGGCGCAGCGCCGGGGTGCCTGGACGATCAATGCCCCACCAGTTCCTCCAGCAACTGCTCTTTGTAGCCTTGCAACACGGGTGAAGAGCGGTCCCGGGGATGGGGCAGGTCGACGCGGATCTCATGCTTGATCCGCCCCGGATGCGCGTCCATCACGATTACCCGGTCCCCCAGGTACAGGGCTTCTTCAATGTCATGGGTGACCATGATCACCGTGCAGCGCTGCTGCACCCAGATACGTTGCAGTTCGTGCTGCAGGCGCACCCGGGTCAGGGCATCCAGCGCCCCCAGGGGTTCGTCCAGCAACAGCACCTTGGGCTGGTTGATCAGCGCTCGGGCAATGGCGCCGCGCTGGGCCATGCCGCCGGA
>NZ_VYKE01000050.1:0-36080 GCF_032424515.1 Pseudomonas sp. JV245A | reverse complement strand
ACGATTTTGTTGCAGAAGATGCTTTCTTTGCGATTAAGCGCGGAATCCGGCGCATTACAGGGGGAACACGCAGCAACAACAACAGCCCCCCTATAGAAGCGTAGACCGCCCACTCCTTCAGGTCCGCCCGGACAATCCATAGCATATGCAGCAGCCCCAGCCCCAGGATGAGATAAACCAGGCGATGCAGCTTCTTCCAACGCGCCCCCAAGCGACGCTGGCTATAACGATTGGACGTCACAGCCAATAACAACAGAAAGAGGAACCCCAGGCTTCCGACAAAGATATAGGGGCGCTTGCGCAACTCAACTCCCAGCTGCGACCAGTCCAACCCCAAGATGAATACCCCATAAGCACTCAGGTGCAGCACTACATAAGCGAAGCACCACAACCCCAACTGTCGGCGCACAGCGATCCAGCCCGACCACCCCGTGAGTTTTTGCAAAGGAGTCATGCCCAAGGTGATCAACAACAGCACCAGCGTGCCCAACCCCAGGCGATCAACCAGCACCTTGCCCGGGTCCGGCCCCAGGACCGAAGCCCAGGCTTCATACAGCCAATACAGCGGCCAGATAGCCGCAGCGATAAAGACACCGATACGCCAGAACGAATAACGCATCAGTAGTTCTTCCGCAGATCCATGCCGCTATATAAAGAAGCGACTTCATCCGAGTAACCGTTGAACATCTGGGTTTCCCGCACATTGGGACTGAACAGACTGCTGGGTAGACGTCGTTCCCGAGCCTGGGTCCAGCGTGGATGATCAACCGTCGGATTCACATTCGCGTAAAAACCATATTCGTTGGCCGCAATGCTCTGCCAGGTAGTCTTGGGCTGCTCGCTGACCAGGCTGATGCGCACAATCGACTTCACACTTTTGAAGCCATATTTCCAAGGCACTACAAGGCGCAGCGGCGCACCATTCTGGTTAGGCAGTTCACGCCCGTACATCCCCACTGCAAGAATCGCCAATGGATTCATTGCCTCATCAAGACGCAATCCCTCGACATAGGGCCAGTCGATCAAGGCAAAGCCGGAGCGCTGGCCCGGCATACTCTTGGGATCCTGCAACGTTTCAAACCGAATGAACTTGGCGTTGCTGGTGGGCTCCACCTGCTTGAGCAAGGCTGAGATTGGAAAACCTATCCAGGGAATCACCATCGACCAGGCCTCTACGCAACGCAGTCGATAAATACGCTCCTCCAGCGAGTAGGGCTTCATGAAATCTTCCAGGGCGTAGCGGCCTGGCTTAGCCACCTCACCATCCACGACCACACTCCACGGCTGAGTCTTGAGCGCACCCGCGTTGGCCGCCGGATCCCCCTTGTCAGTGCCGAATTCGTAGAAGTTGTTGTAGTGAGTCGCATCCTTGAAAGGCGTGATCGCCTCATCCCTGACGGTTACAGCTTGCCACCGAGTGGTCGACAGCTTGTCGGAGAACCACGCGGGGGTCTGGCCCGGCTCAACATCGGCATAACGCGACGCGTCCTGTGCTGCTGCCCATCGCGGCAAGCTGGCAAACGCCATGCCCGCAACCGCACCACTCAGCAGGCTGCGTCGAGAGAGGTAAAGAGATTCGGGCGTAACCTCAGACTCATTGCAGTCGGACGACTTGGGGAATTTGAATAACATGGCAACTC
This sequence comes from Pseudomonas sp. JV245A, assembly GCF_032424515.1. Classification (NCBI taxonomy): domain Bacteria; kingdom Pseudomonadati; phylum Pseudomonadota; class Gammaproteobacteria; order Pseudomonadales; family Pseudomonadaceae; genus Pseudomonas; species Pseudomonas sp. JV245A. The sequence goes on along the minus strand of NZ_VYKE01000050.1, from coordinate 34,440 downwards.
CGCAGTATTGGAGGACAGATGTACCAATAGACTGCGGAGTATGGGGGAAATTACATCACTCGACGCTTTTGCGACGACGCAGGTGCAACAGGTACTGGATAGGGCCCGACGCCGCATAGGCGAGGAACACCAAAAGCAGAATGCGCGGCGGATCACTGAACACCACCGCAAACACCAGCACCACCGCCAGGATCGCCACAAAAGGTACGCGCCCTTTCAGGTCCAGGTCCTTGAAGCTGTTGTACTTGATGTTACTGACCATCAGCATGCCTGCGGCGGCCACCATCAACGCCACCAGGAACGACATCTTCGACCCCTGGATCCCGTAGTCGCTGAATGCCCAGACGATACCAGCCACCACACCCGCCGCTGCCGGGCTGGCAAGCCCGATGAAATAACGCTTGTCGGCAGTACCGACTTGAGTATTGAAACGCGCCAGGCGCAAGGCCGCGCCTGCCACATAGATGAAGGCGACCATCCAGCCGACCTTGCCCATGTCACCCAGGGCCCAGCCAAAGGCCAACAACGCCGGCGCTACGCCGAATGCAACCATATCGGACAGCGAGTCGTATTCAGCGCCAAAAGCACTCTGTGTGTTGGTCATGCGGGCAACACGCCCATCCAGGCCATCAAGCACCATGGCCACGAAAATGGCGATCGCGGCAAAGGCAAAGTACTTGCTCGCCCCGGCCGCATCTCCGGCGCTCATTGCACTCTGGGCGCTCATGGAGCTAATGATGGAATAGAACCCCGCGAACAGGTTCGCAGTGGTGAACAGATTCGGCAGAAGATAGATACCACGATGCCGGACTTTACGGCCTTCAGCGTCATGCCCTTCTTCGACATGCTCATCGATCGGTAGCAGGCTTTCGGCGTCAGAGGCCTGGTTTGGCTCTTCGGGACGTTCGCTCATGGACATTACCTTGCAACGGTGTGAAAAGTTTCGACAGATACCCAGGGCCGCGATTCGGCCACAAAGGATCCAGCTTTATACCAGAACCTATCCATGCAAACGAAAAAACGCGGCCTAGGCCGCGTTTTCCCTGACAAGACTCGAACTTAGTTCTTGGCTTTGTCGACGATTTTGTTGGCACCGATCCAAGGCATCATCGAGCGCAGTTGCTCGCCGATGATTTCGATACCGTGAGCGGCGTTGTTACGACGCTTGGCGGTCATCGATGGGTAGCCGGTAGCGCCTTCGCTGATGAACATCTTCGCGTATTCGCCGTCCTGGATGCGCTTCAGAGCATTGCGCATGGCCTGACGGGATTCGGCGTTGATGACCTCTGGGCCAGTCACGTACTCGCCGTATTCAGCGTTGTTGGAGATCGAGTAGTTCATGTTGGCGATACCGCCTTCGTACATGAGGTCAACGATCAGCTTCAGTTCGTGCAGGCACTCGAAGTAGGCCATTTCTGGAGCGTAGCCAGCTTCAACCAGGGTTTCGAAACCGGCTTTGACCAGCTCGACGGTACCGCCACACAGAACAGCCTGCTCACCGAACAGGTCGGTTTCAGTCTCGTCCTTGAAGGTGGTTTCGATGATGCCGGTACGGCCGCCGCCCACGCCTGCGGCGTAGGACAGGGCAACGTTCTTGGCGTTGCCGGAAGCGTCCTGGTAGATCGCGATCAGGTCAGGAATACCACCGCCCTTGACGAACTCGGAACGTACGGTGTGGCCTGGAGCCTTCGGCGCGATCATGATCACGTCGAGGTCGGCACGAGGCACAACCTGGTTGTAGTGGATCGCGAAGCCGTGGGAGAAGGCCAGAGTGGCGCCCTTCTTGATGTTCGGCTCGATTTCGTTCTTGTACAGCTGGGACTGGAACTCGTCCGGGGTCAGGATCATGACCAGGTCGGCACCGGCAACGGCTGCAGCAACGTCGGTCACTTTCAGGCCGTGGGCTTCAGCCTTGGCAACGGTAGCCGAGCCTTTACGCAGGCCGACAGTCACGTCTACGCCGGAATCCTTCAGGTTGCATGCTTGAGCGTGGCCCTGGGAACCGTAGCCGATGATGGCAACTTTCTTACCTTGGATGATCGACAGGTCGCAGTCTTTATCGTAGAAAACTTTCATGAATTTCCCCTATATCAGGCCGTTCCGGCCATTCGCTAATTTGAGTTAGATGCTCAGTACTTTGTCGCCACGGGCAATCCCGGTGACACCACTGCGTACGGTTTCCAGAATCGATGCGGTGCCGATCGATTGAATGAAGCTGTCGAGCTTGTCGCTGGTACCGGTCAGTTGAACGGTATACACGCTGGCGCTGACATCAACGATCTGCCCACGGTAAATATCGGTAGTGCGCTTGACCTCGGCGCGCTGGGCGCCAGTGGCCTTGATCTTGACCAGCATCAGTTCACGCTCGATGTGCGCGCTTTCCGACAGGTCTACCAGCTTCACCACCTCAACCAGCTTGTTCAGGTTCTTGGTGATCTGCTCGATGATCTCGTCATGGCCAACGGTGGTCAGGGTCAGACGCGACAGTGTCGGGTCTTCAGTCGGCGCCACCGTCAGGCTTTCGATGTTGTAGTTGCGTTGCGAGAACAGACCTACAACACGAGACAGAGCACCCGGTTCGTTTTCCAGAAGCAAGGAAATAATGTGCCGCATGATTAAGTACGCTCCGTCTTGCTCAGCCACATATCGCGCATGGAGCCGTCTTTGATCTGCATCGGATAGACGTGCTCGCTGGTGTCGACCTGGATATCGAGGAACACCAGGCGATCCTTCATGGCGAACGCTTCTTCCATCTTCGGCTTCAGATCCTTCAGATCCGTGATACGCATGCCCACGTGACCATAGGCTTCGACCAGCTTGACGAAGTCAGGCAGCGATTCCATGTAGGAGTGCGAATGACGGCTGCCGTAGCTCATGTCCTGCCACTGGCGCACCATCCCAAGCACACCATTGTTCAGATTGATGATCTTGACCGGCAGATCGTACTGCAGGCAGGTCGACAGCTCCTGGATGTTCATCTGGATACTGCCTTCACCGGTGACGCAGGCGACATCATTATCCGGAAAGCTCAATTTCACGCCCATGGCCGCCGGGAAACCGAAGCCCATGGTGCCCAGGCCACCGGAGTTGATCCAGCGGTTGGGCTTGTTGAACCGGTAGTACTGCGCCGCGAACATCTGGTGCTGCCCCACGTCGGAGGTCACATAGGCATCGCCCTTGGTGACTTCGCACAGGGTTTCGATCACGGTCTGTGGCTTGATGATGCTGCCGTCGCCCTTGTCGTAAGGGAACAGGCCGCGATCGCCACGCCATTCCTCGATCTGCTTCCACCAACTGGCGACCGTCTCCTTGTTCGGGGTATCGCCGATTTCCTTGAGTGCCGCGACCATTTCGGTCAGGACGCTCTCCACTGGACCGACGATAGGCACATCGGCCTTGATGGTCTTGGAGATGGAAGCCGGGTCGATATCGACATGGATGATCTTGGCATTCGGGCAGAACTTCGGTGCGCCGTTGATCACCCGGTCATCGAAGCGCGCGCCCACGGCCAGGATCACGTCGGCATGGTGCATGGTCAGGTTGGCGGTGTAGCTGCCGTGCATGCCGAGCATGCCCACGAACTGCCGGTCGGTGCCCGGATAGGCGCCCAGGCCCATCAAGGTATTGGTCACTGGCAGATTGAGCATCTTGGCCAGTTCGGTCAGCGGTGCGGAACCGCCGCCGAGAATCACGCCGCCGCCGGCATAAAGCACAGGGCGCTTGGCCGCCAGGAGCATTTCTGCCGCCTTGCGGATTTGCCCGGAGTGACCGCGAACAGCTGGGCTGTAGGAGCGCAGCTTGGCTTTCTTGGGGAAAACGTATTCGAACTTTTCAGCCGGGTTGGTCATATCCTTGGGGATATCGACCACCACCGGACCAGGACGACCGGATTGCGCCAGGTAGAAGGCTTTCTTCATGACTTCCGGGATTTCCGAAGCGTGCTTGATCATGAAGCTGTGCTTCACGATCGGCCGGGAGATACCGATCATGTCGGTTTCCTGGAACGCGTCGGTGCCTACCATGGTGCTGGGCACCTGGCCGGAAATGATCACCATGGGAATCGAGTCCATATAGGCGGTGGCAATACCGGTAATGGCATTGGTCGCGCCCGGGCCGGAGGTCACCAGTACCACGCCGGCTTTACCGGTGGCACGGGCATAGCCGTCAGCCATATGGGTCGCCGCTTGTTCGTGACGAACCAGGATGTGGGTCACGTCCGGTTCTTTGAACAGGGCATCGTAAACATGAAGGAGAGCACCACCCGGGTACCCGTAGATATATTTGACGCCTTCGTCACGCAAAAAGCGGACGAGCATCTCACCGCCAGATAAAAGCTCCACGTTGTTCACCTCTAAAACGCCAGAATACCGCCCTCAAAAGGGAGCGGGTCTTAATAGGTTTACTTCTCAGCAGAGCATGAGCGACGGTGGTCGCCGACTACGTCAGCACTGACTGAGCAAGTATTGGGAGCGCCCCAAAGTGTTGCGGGGTTTTCCCACCCAGCGCGAGGTAACGCGTTGCGGGTGTAGCACTTCGGCGCGGATGTGCGCCTCATGATCTGCTGAGTGGGTCTGCTTCTGGCAGTCCCTCTACAGCGGACTTTGGATTCTTCTGTTTCGTCCTCTTCAAGTCAAGTCGTCTATGTGGTTAATTCGAACTAAGCGCATGAGAACGCAAGAAAAAACCCAAAAACGGCTGCTGTCTGCGCTTCAATTGCGCAATCTTCGGCAAGCAACTCAGAAATGCGAACCCGGACTTTGGGCGAAACCCCATTGCCAGAGAGCCGAGAGGAACGTCATGCACTGCAACAACAGCAATGCACGGACAGACATGAACCCTCCGAAGTTGTCACTTCGAGAGAGCGAGACTGAAGTGGGCAGCATGGAGGGAGGCGACTGCCAGGCATACCTGGCAGTCGTGTTTCAGCGAGTAGCAACGATGAGCTGATCAAACTCTTTGAGCAGAACTCGCAACTGCTGGTCGCGCCCCTGCATCGGGCGAGTGGAGAACACCATCTCGGCCATTTCCTGAATACCTGACGCATTGGGCAGCGGCAAATCCTGCTCCAGAATCATCTTCATGCGGGGCAGAAAGATCCACTGCAGCCATTGCTCGAACTCCAGAGTATCCACGGCAAAGGGCTGAGTGCTGGCCAGTGCCTCGGCGCTGGGCACAGCGTCGTCCCACAGGCCCTGCACACGCAACTCACGCTCGATCAGCAGCAACTGTTCGGCGATCCTGGGAAAGCGCCCATCCATCACAGCGAAACCCGAGCTTTCTGGCGCGCCTGCGCTGCACCTGCGGCATCACCCTGTTTCTCACGCGCCTGGGCAATCAGCTCCCACAGGCTTGCCTGGAGATCAGGGCGGCCGTTGGCAAAGCTCAGGCCACGGCGAGCGAACTGCTCGGCCTGGGGCGCATCCCCCTGGGCCATGCGTACCTGAGCCAGGCGATACAGCACCTGCGGCTCGCGTGGAGCAACACGCTGCGCTCGCTCGAGGCTGGAGGAAGCACCGTTCAAGTCACCACTGGACTGCTGCTGTTGCGCAGTGGTCAGCAACGCCAGCACCGGGCCATCCAGTTGCTCATCGGCCGACAGACCACCGGCCCGGGCCGAAGGGATGCCACTGGGCGTAGAAGGCATGTTGTAAGTGCCCTGACTGATCGGTGCCGACTGATAACCGGAGCCGTCCACCGGCCCCGGGGTAATAGGCCCTGAAGTGACCGGCCCCGGAGTAATGGGCGAACTGCTGATCGGCGCAGAGGCCGTAGCGCCGCCGCCCGGAACCATTACCACTACGCCGGAATCTTCCGGAATCGCCTGTGCCTGAGCCTGCGCCGGGCGCTTGATGGTCGTCTGGCGAAAGCCTCCGGAGGCGGAAATCCGCTCGCTGTTGGACACGGCAGTGCCGGAATCCACGACGGGAATAGAGCCGCGCTGCACACTGGCGCAACCGTTGAGCAACGCCAGAGCTGTAATAGCTGGAATCCACCACTTGTTCACGTCAAACCCTCATCGCTTAGTTCATCCAGCCCTTGACCCAATCCATCACCGAATCGCCGCCTGCCGGGTTTTCTCCCCCACAGGAAGCACCGGGAGGCGGTTCGCTGCCGCGAATATACGGCATCTGCACAGCCCCCGGACAGTTGGCATCGGAGCCCTGCCCGGTACGCGAATCGACCCAGGCCTGAACCACGTTGTCCGGCTGCGGCATATCCAGCGGCAGCGGGTCGGCCTTGCGCATGAAACTGGTCCACACCTGCAAGGCGCCGGTAGCACCGGTAAACGGCGTCTTGCCGTTATCGTCGCGGCCCAGCCAGACCACGGCTAGCAGGTCCTGGCTGAAACCGGCGAACCAGCTGTCACGGGAATCGTTACTGGTACCGGTCTTGCCGGCCAACGCTAGAGTCTTGGGCAACACGTTATACACCGAGCTGCCGGTGCCCTCGCGCATCACCCGCTGCATCGCGCTTTGAATCAGATAGATCGAGCCGGCATCAAAACGCTGCTGAATCTGGAACGGATAGCGCTTGAGCGGCTCGCCTTCCGCTGTCAACACGCTGCGAATCCCGCGCATCGGCGTATTGAAGCCGCCATTGGCCAGCGTCTGGTACATGGTCGCCACTTCCATCGGGCTCATGCCCCCTGCCCCCAGCAGCATCGATGGGAAAGCTGGAAACTCGCGGGTCACCCCCAGGCGCCCAAGGGTCTTCAGGACATTGGGCACACCCACTTCCAGGCCGAGCCGTGCGGTAGACAGGTTGTAGGAGTGAGCCAGGCCCTGGTACAGGAACACCGTACCGTGGGAGCGCCGGTCATAGTTCTGCGGCTTCCACACCTGGCCGTCTGCGCCTTTTACCGAGAACGCCTCATCCGACAGCCAACTGGTCAGGGTGTACTGGCTGGGCTTTTCCAGGGCGGTCAGGTAGACCGCAGGCTTGATCAGCGAGCCGATCGGACGCACCGCATCCAAGGCCCGGTTGAAACCGGCAAAGCTGGCCTGACGACTGCCAATCATGGCCTGGACCTCACCGGTTTCCGGGTTGGTCACCACCATCGCCGCCTCGACGTCTTCCGAGCCCTTGCGCCCGGCCAGGCGCTTGAAGGTGTCGTTGACCGAGGCTTCGGCCTTCATCTGCAGGATCGGATCGAAACTGGTGAAGATCCGCAGGCCTTCTTCAGTCAAGTCTTCATCACGGTAGTCTTCGCGCAACTGACGCTTGACCAGGTCGAGGAAACCGGGAAAGGAACTGTCCGCCAGGCTGCCGCGCTTGGTTACGCCCAGCGGCATCTTCTTCGCCGCCTCCACCTGTTCCGGGGTAGCCACGCCCTGCTGTGCCAGCAGATCGAGCACCAGGTTACGCCGCTCCAAGGCACGTTCCGGGTAGCGCCGCGGGTTGTAATAGGAAGGCCCTTTGACCATCCCGACCAACAGCGCCACCTGGTGCAACTTGAGTTCGGACAGGGGCTGGCTGAAGAAGAACTGGCTGGCCAGACCGAAACCGTGCACCGCACGCTGACCGTCCTGGCCGACGAAGACCTCGTTGAGGTAGGCCTCGAGAATCTCGCGCTTGTCGTAATGCAGCTCCAGCAACAACGCCATCATCGCTTCATTGAGCTTGCGCGACAGGCTGCGCTCGTTGGTCAGGAAGAAGTTTTTCACCAACTGCTGGGTCAGGGTACTACCGCCCTGGCGCATCTGGCCGGACGAAGTGTTGACCCAGATCGCACGGGCAATCGACTTGGGCGACACCCCGTGGTGTGAATAGAAGTCGCGGTCTTCCACCGCCACCAGAGTTTCCAGCAGATACGGCGGAACCTGATCAATCTTGATCAGGATCCGGTCTTCGAGGTTCTTCGGGTACAGGCCGCCGATCAGCAATGGCTCCAGGCGCACCACCGCGAGCTTGGCCCCCTTGCTGCCGGACAGTTCCGCCACGTAATCGCCGGAGAAGCGCACGCGCACTGGCTGAGCCTGCTCCAGCCCTTCATAGAACTGGAAGCCGCGGGTGTTCAGGTCCACGGTATTGCCATTGACCGAGGCTGCGCCCGGGCCGTTGGCGACACTTTCACGGCGATAGCCCAGAGCGTCGAGTTCCGTGAGGAAATCGTCCTTGCTGAGCTTTTGTCCGACGAACAGCTCAAGCGGGCGGGCGTAGACCTTGGCCGGAATGGTCCAGCGCTTGCCGGAGAATTTTTCCTGGACCACGGCATCGAGGTAAACCGCAAAGCCGGCGAGCACCACCAGACCGACAAGACTGAGCTTGAGGGCCCAGCCCAGCCAGGGGCGCAGGCCACCAGACGGCGTTTTTTTAGCAGAACGAGGGGATCGGGTACGAGTCATGGCGGCGGATTATACGCACTTTATTCATCGTCAACATGCGCCACCCGAGGTTTGCCTTAGCGCGCTCAGCGGCCATAATGGCGCCCTCGATTTTCCCGACTCTGAAGGATCGCCTGTGAGCCAGTCACTGATCGCTGCCCTGCAAAACCCCGCCTTGTTTCCTCATCCCGTAGAAGGGTTTCAGGTCATCGAAACCCACATCTCCTGGGTTCTGCTCACCGGCCCCTTTGCCTATAAAGTGAAGAAGCCGGTCAATTTCGGCTTCCTCGACTTCACCAGCCTGGACGCCCGCGAGCACTTCTGTGGCGAAGAGCTGCGCCTGAACCAGCGCCTGACCGAAGACCTGTACCTGGAAGTCCTGCCGATCACCGGTAGCGCCGAAGCCCCGGTACTGGGCGGCGATGGTCCGGCTATCGAATACGTACTGAAAATGCGTCAGTTCCCGCAAAGCCAGTTGCTCAGCACCTTGCAGGCCAACAGCGAGCTGACCACTGCGCACATCGATGAGATGGCCAGGCAGATCGCCCACTTCCACCTCAACGCGCCCAAGGTTCCAGCTGAGCATGAAGCCGGCACCCCGGAGAGCGTGATGGCTCCGGTGCGTCAAAACTTCGAGCAAATCCGCCCATTCCTCAGCGACAAGGCCGACCTGCAACAACTTGAAGCCCTGCAAGCCTGGGCCGAAACCAGCTTCGAACGCCTCAAGCCTCTGCTGGCCCAACGCAAGAGCGAAGGTTTCATCCGTGAATGCCATGGCGATATCCACCTGGGCAACGCCACCCTGATCGACGGCAAGGTGGTGATTTTCGACTGCATCGAATTCAACGAACCGTTTCGTTTCACCGACGTCTACGCCGATACCGGCTTCCTTGCCATGGACCTGGAAGACCGCGGTCTGAAGAGCCTGGCGCGACGCTTCATCAGCCAGTACCTGGAGCTGACCGGCGACTACCAGGGCCTGGAGCTGCTCAATTTCTACAAGGCCTACCGTGCACTGGTACGCGCCAAGGTCAGTCTGTTCAGCATGCCTGCCGATGCCACGCCGGTGCAGCGCGCCACCACCCTGCGCCAGTACCGCAACTACGCCAATCTGGCGGAGAGCTACAGCACCATTCCATCGCGTTTCCTGGCCATCACCTCAGGCATTTCTGCGGTCGGCAAGAGCCGCGTGGCCATGCGCCTGGTAGAGGCACTGGGCGCCGTTCGCCTGCGCTCCGACGTAGAGCGCAAGCGCCTGTTCGGCGAGCAACAGGTGCCCAACGACCCACACGCTGGCATCTATAGCAGCGAAGCCAGCAGCGCCACCTACGCGCGCCTGCATGAAATCGCCGAAACCATCCTGCGTGCAGGCTTCCCGGTAGTGATCGACGCGACCTACCTCAAACGTGCCCAGCGCGATGCCGCGGCCAAAGTGGCCGAGGCCACTGGTACGCCCTGCCTGATCATCGACTGCAACGCTCCTGAGGCAGTGGTTGCCAGCTGGCTGGCCCAGCGCCAGGCCGATCAGAACGATCCATCCGACGCCACTTTGGAAGTGATTGCCAACCAGCAAGCCACTCGCGAAGCGCTGACCGACGAAGAGCTGCTGCGCAGCAAGCGCATAGAAACCAACGAAAGCGGTAGCCTGGACGCCCTGGTTGCCAATATTCGCCAACGCCTCCCAGGCCTGTAAACGGTCATTTCAGCCGTGAAGTGGCAAAGACTTCACGGCTGAAAAATAGTGGCACTATACTGGCGTCATAAATCCAACACTGGTGACGTCGCCATGAGCCAACCGAAACTTCTCGACACTCCGCTTTACGCCCTGCTGCATAAAGACGACATCGTCGGCTTCAACCGCGAACGCCCGAAAGATCAACCCATCGACATGCGCGGCGGGGATTTCCGCGGCCTCGACCTGCGGGAACTGAACGCGCAAGGCATCGATTTCACTGACGCCTACTTTCGCTCCGCGGATCTGCGGGGGCTGGACTTGAGAAACTCGTCCATGGAAGGCGCCAGCCTCGCCCATGCACAGATTTCCGGCGCCTACTTTCCGGTGGAACTGAGTGCCGACGAGATTCTCATGTCGGTCAATTTCGGCACCCGCCTGCGTTACCGCACTCGCTGACCCCCGCCGTCCGTCTTTGTCCGGCGCTCTGTTCAGCGCCGGACCTGGTCCGCTTTCTCGCCTGCACCCTGCCCTTCGCATGGCCTGCCCCCCCTTCCTTTGAGCTTCACCGCTGCGCCCTTAGAAGCATTTGCGCCAAACCCGACCAAAGAACAGCGCGTTTTCTACTGAGCGCTACACTCCTCTGAGGCTGCCCACTCACCATTCGGCCATCGCCAGGAGGCTTAATGAATGATGAACTGCAACACCTGAAGAACCTTGGCAAGACATCGGCACAATGGCTGCATGCAGTGGGCATCCATAGCGCTTCCGACTTGCGCCGCCTGGGTGCGGTGGACGCCTACCGGGCCGTGCGGACCCGTGGTTTTCGTGCGTCGAAAGTCTTGCTCTATGCCATCGAGGGCGCCCTGATGGACATGCACTGGAACGACCTTCCCGCCGAACGCAAAGAGGCGTTGAACAAGCAACTGGACGCCATTTCCTCTCGTCACAAAAACTGACTGGCAGAGCCAAATGTATCTAATGGGGGAGCAGCCGGCTTACGCCGACGCCTTGATCAACAGACTGCAGAGCATTCCGCCGCAATTGCTGGACGGGCTTGCGCCCAGCGGCCCGACATTGGAGCTTGGCCCCATCGCTGAGCTGTCCAGCGTATTGCCCGGCGACCAGTTGTTCCTGCTGGCAAGTGGCGTGATCCAGGCCAGTGTCGAAGAGCGGCCACTGTTCTACCTGCATGAAGGCGACCTGGTGGGGCTGCGGCGCGGCATCGAACTCCCGCAGTGGCAACTGCACTGCGATACGCCGCTGCAACTGATTCCCTATCTGAGGACTGAAGTGTTTCGGCACATCCAGGCCGACGTACAACGCTCGGAACTGCTCGTACAGTATCTGATCGGCCAGACCGCCCTGCTGTCCGATGCAATTGCCCGTCTCAAGCCGCCAGAGTTGCGCAGCAGCAACGGCTTCAAGCGCGTGGAGGCGGGCGAAAGGCTGATTACCCAGGGGGATGAGGCAGATCATGTGTTTGTAATACTCGAAGGCCATGCACAGGCCTTCGTCGACGGGCACAAGGTCGGCGACGTCCCCAAGGACGAGATTTTCGGCGCCATGGCAGTGTTCACCGGAGAAAAACGCAGCGCCAGCGTGATCGCCAGCGAACCCAGCACAATCATGCTGATTCCCAAGGACCAGTTTCTCAGCCTGACCCAGAGCAATCCGCGCATTGCCCACAGCCTGATCGAAAGCATGGCGCGCCGCATCGACCTGTTGAACAAGGAAGTGACCCGGCTCATGACCTTGAACAACCCGAACTGACCCCGGATTCCAGGCAGATCCAAACGGACGTTTGGCAAAATATGCAGAAATCTGAAAAGCCTTGTTGACTTCGAAATGAGAATCGTTATGATTATCACAACTGGTCGCGAGATCAGTCGATAACCTGGAAGACCAGTGGTTCGGACTCTCAGATTATCTCCTCATCAGGCTAATCACGGTTATTTGACCCGGCTCTTGCCGGGTCTTTTTTTGCCCGCAGAAAAGCCCTCCGATCAGGGCCTCAGTTGCGCGCAATAGTCCTTGGCGGGCTGGGGCGGCGTATACCAGACGTAGTCGGCCGATGCCGCGGCAACCTGTTGCCCCTGCTCCGCCAGAATCAACACCACCACCTCCTGGCTTCGGTCCAGATCGGCAAGATGCAGAGGCACGCCAAGATCCTTGCGACCGTGAACCGCCCCGGCCAGCAACAGGGCCGGCGCCGGAGCCGCCAGCAGCTGTTCAGCCATGCGTCGGTCCCGTTGCTGCTGCACCGCCCGCATTGCCGGCACCTGGCTCTCCGGCAGCAAGCCACAGTGCGATTCGCGGATTTGCCCGGCCAATGCCTCGATCACCGACGGTGCGTTGCTCCGTGTGCCAGTCAGGACGGGCGCCCGTGCATAAATGGCACGCACCTCCTGGCGATCCAGATTGGCAGCGAGCAAGGGATAGGGCTGACGCAGGGCAAAACCCACCAGCGGGCCGTAGAGGCTCCAGTCCCAGCCTGATTGCCAGGCCAACCTGCCGGGTAGGTCATCAGGCAAACGCCCCCCATCAATGGAGCGTTTTACCCCATCGACTTCTGGCTGCTGATCCGGGTTGAGCATTTCCAGCAACAGACTGCCCTGTGGCCGCTCCCGGGCCATGGAGCGCAAGAGCCAGAGTTGCAGGGCATGATGATCGGGATTGTCATGCTGCTCGCCAATGATCACTCGGGGGGCCCGTGCCAGGCGCCCTACCAGTTCGACAGGGGTCAGCGCCTTGGCACTGCGCAGCTCAATGATACTGCCGGGCGCCGAAGCCACCGGCGGCGGCAGGATCCCCGGCATGCTGTGACAGGCGGCCAGCAGCATGGCCAGCAACAATGGCAATACGCGCATCAGGTCTCTCCGGGCTTCGCCTCAGCGGGCGATGATCAACGGGTGCCCGCGTTCGGGATGCTCCTGCACCAGAACTTCCAGGCCGAACACCGCCTTCAGGGGCTCAGGCCGCAGTACCGCGGTCGGTGTTCCCAATGAATGCGGGCGGCCGCCTTCAAGCAACAAGACCCGGTCACAATAACGCGCAGCCAGATTCAGGTCATGCAGGATGACCAGCACCGCCGCGCCGCGGTCGGCGAAGGCTCGAATGGCCTGCAAGGTGACGTGCTGGTGCAAGGGGTCGAGTGCAGAAGTGGGCTCATCCAGCAGCAGGTTGTGCCCTGGCTGGCCCGGCCACAGTTGCGCCAGGACCCGCGCCAGATGCACCCGCTGGCGCTCGCCGCCGGACAGCGCGAGATAGCTGCGCCCCGACAGGTGCGCCACATCGGCAGCATTCAAAGCAGCGTCGACGATTTCCTCGTCACGCACGCGCCCGGTCTGATGGGGCAAACGCCCCAGCGCCACCACCTCCTCCACACGAAAGGCGAAATCCAGGCTCGAAGCCTGGGGCAGCACTGCCAGGCGCTGCGCACGCTCGGCGCCCGACCAATGAGCCAGTTCCTGATCATCCAGCAGCACCTGTCCCTGATGAGCCGCCAGTTCACCACTCAAGCCCCCCAAGAGGCTGCTTTTACCTGCACCATTAGGGCCGAGGACTCCCAGCACCTCGCCCGGCAGCAACTGCAGGTCGATGCCAGCCAGGACGTCTTTGCCTCCGCGCCGCACATGCAGGTTCTCGACTCGCAGCATCAGGCACGCCCTCGCAACAACAGGTACAGAAAGAATGGCGCACCGATAAAGGCCGTGACGATACCGATGGGCAACTCGGCAGGCGCCAGCGCCAGGCGCGCCACCAGGTCAGCCAACAGCAGCAGGCTGGCTCCGGCCAGGATCGAGGCCGGGAGCAAGGTTCGGTGATCCGGACCGGACAACAGTCGCACCAGATGCGGCACCACCAGGCCGACAAAACCGATCATTCCCGCCGCCGCCACGGCAGCGCCCACACCCAGCGCGGTGCAGAACACCAGCTCGCGCTTGAGACCTTCGACATCGATGCCAAGGTGCTTGGCCTCGGACTCGCCCAACAGCAGTGCATTCAACGCCTTGGCCCGGCGCGGCAGCCACAGCGCAACCGCGGCGGTCACCAGCAGCAAGGGCCACAAGCGCTGGTAACTGGCACCATTCAGGCTGCCCAGGTTCCAGAAAGTCAGAGTGCGCAACGTGGCGTCGTCCGCCAGATAGGTGAACAACCCCACCGCCGAACTGGCCAGCGCCGTCAGGGCAATCCCCGCCAGCAGCATGGTTGCCACATGGGTCTGCCCGTTGCGCCGCCCCAGGCGATACACCAGCGCCGTCACCCCCAGGCCGCCAAGGAAGGCACACAGGGAGAGCAAATAAGGGCCGACAGCCTCTGGCAGGCCGCCGAACATCGAGCCGCCAACAATGGCGATGGCCGCACCCAATGCTGCACCACTGGAAACCCCCACCAACCCCGGGTCTGCCAGGGGGTTGCGAAACAGCCCCTGCATGGCGACCCCGGACAGCGCCAGAACTCCGCCCACCGCAAGACCGAGCAGAGTCCGGGGCAAGCGAATCTGTCCCAGGATCAGTTCCGCCTGCTCCAGGCCCTGCCCGTCGATCGGCAATCCAAGCAGGCGCAAGGCGGCACGCAAGGTATCAAACAAGGGCAGGCTGACAGGGCCCAGGGCCAGGGACAGCCAGATCGCCACAAGGCACAGGACGCCCAGCCCGATAAACAGTGTTCGAGGCTTGACCAGACGATTCATTGGGCCGGCTTGGCCTGGGGATAAAAGGCGCTGGAGAGGCGTTTCAGGCTATCAGGCAAGCGAGGGCCCAGGCCTCCCACCAGCAAGGTCGGGTCCAGTTCCACCACCCGCCCGGCCTTGGCCGCCGGTGTGGATGCCAGCACCGGGTTCTCCTTGAACAGTGCGGCACGAGCGGCATCGCCGGTCAGGCTGCGATCGGAGAACACCAGTACATCCGGATTCAAGCCCGCCAGGGATTCGACCGAGAATGGCTTATAGCCGGTATGAGTCGCCAGGTTGCGCCCACCGGCCTGTTGCAATAGCCAATTCGCGGCGGTGTCCTTGCCGGCGATCAGGGGTTTGCCGCCGGCATGCCCGAGCAACAACAGCACCCCGGGCGCCGCGTGCTGCGCTTGAGCCTGGGCGACCCACGCCTGCTGCTGCCCAAGTTGTTGCTGATAGCCCTGGAACAGTTGCCCGGCCTGCTCTTCTCGGCCCAGCAATAGCCCCAGGTGCTGCAGGGTAGCTTGCAAGGTCGGCAAGTCGGCCTTGGCAGAAAACAGTTCGACCTTGACCCCGGCACTGCGGATCTGCGAAAGCACTGGCGGCGGCCCCATCTCCTCGGTACCCACCAGAATCTGCGGCCGCAGGCTGAGAATGCCTTCGGCCGACAACTGACGCTGATAGCCGATGCTCGGCAGCGCCTTGAGCGACTCCGGGTGCTGGCTGGTGGTATCGACGCCCACCAGCTTGGACTCGGCCCCCAGAGCCGTTATCCACTCGGACAAGGCCCCACCGGCACTGACCCAACGCTGCGGCAACTCATCAGCGGTGGCCCACTGGCTCACCAGCAATCCGGCACAGAACGCAATGGCGCAGGCACTCAGGCGCATAAGAACATTTCCTTCATTAAAGTGGGGGCCCGCGCAGCTGCTGTCCATGTGACATGCCGGACAGGCCGGGCATCGAAAGGAACAAGCGCCCCGTAACGGGCGGGGCGGCCATTTGATAATTGTTTTCATTTAGCCGTCAAGCGCCGACATGTTTCATCCTGCAGCCGGAAAGAAACTGTGACAGCCTGGACGCAGAGCCTTCGGACCAAGAGGATAGCCATGAAATTTCTTTGCGCCGGCAACGATCTGCCCGAAGCCGGCAGCCGGGGCTTCCAGCTCGCGGGGCTGAAGCTGTTCGCCGTGCGGCGCGAGCAGCGGGCCTATGTCTATGCCAATCGCTGCCCGCACCGGGGAGTGGCGCTGGAGTGGCAGGCTGACCAGTTCCTCGACCCCAGCGCCAGCCTGATCCAGTGCGCCACCCATGGCGCCCTGTTTCTGATCGAGAGCGGAGAGTGCGTGGCCGGACCTTGCGCCGGCCAGTTCCTGGAGAGCATCGACTGCCATGAAGACAGCCTGGGGATCTGGGTGGACCTCTAATCCCCGAGCAACACTTCAAGACGTCGGTCGATGCACACTTGCTCGGCCGTCAGGCACACACCATAGGCCAGCACCTCAACCCCCGCCGCGCGGGCTTCGCGCAGGGCAGCGGCGTAACCCGGATCGATCTCCTGCGCCGGCCGCACCGCGTCGATGCCCGAAAGGTTGACGCAATACAGCTGAACCGCCCGCACGCCCTCCCGGGCCAGGCTCGCCAGTTCCCGCAGATGCTTGGCGCCGCGCTGGGTCACGGCATCGGGAAACGCTGCCACCGGCGTGCCATCGAAGCCCAGGGTGACGCTTTTGACCTCGACGTACGCCGGACCGTCCGGGTAATCCAGGCGAAAATCGATGCGGCTGTTCTCTTGCCCGTAAGGCACCTCGCGCTTGAGCCCGGTGAAGCCGTTCAACTCGCTGATAAGCCCCGCCCGCAAGGCTTCTTCCACCAGCCCGTTGGCCCGCCCGGTGTTGACGCAGGCCAGGCGGCCTTGAGGGGTTTCGCTGATTTCCCAGGTGCCCGGCAACTTGCGCTTGGGGTCATTGGAGCGGCTGAACCACACCTGCCCGCCCTCGACCATGCAATTGAGCATCGAGCCGGTATTGGGGCAATGGATGGTCAACAGCTCGCCGGTGGTGGTTTCGATGTCCGCCAGGAAGCGCTTGTAACGACGCAGCAGACGCCCCTCTTCCAGGGGAGGATCGAAGCGCATCAGGCGTGCCAGCTCTGCAGGCCACGGGCGATACGCTCAACCGCCTCCTGCAGGCGTTCCAGGCTCTGGGTATAGGCAAAGCGCACATGATGGCCAGCCTGATGCCGGCCGAAGTCCAGGCCAGGGGTAAAGGCCAGGTGCTCGGTTTCCAGGAAGTGCCGGCAAAAGGCGAAGGCATCACCGCCGAAGGCGCTGATGTCCGCGTACAAATAGAACGCCCCTTCAGGCTCCACAGCGATGCCGAAGCCCAACTCACGCAAGGCTGGCAGCAGGAAATCCCGGCGGCGCCCGAACTCGGCACGGCGCTCCTCGAGGATCTCCAAGGTCTGCGGCTCGAAGCAAGCCAGCGCAGCATACTGGGCCATGCTCGGCGCACTGATATAGAGGTTCTGTGCCAGCTTTTCCAGTTCACCCACGGCTGCCGGCGGAGCTACCAGCCAGCCCAGGCGCCAGCCGGTCATGCCGAAATATTTGGAGAAACTATTCAGGACGAAAGCGCTGTCATCCACTTCCAGAACGCTGGCGGCATCGGTGCCATAGGTCAGGCCATGGTAGATCTCGTCCACCACCAGATGCCCGTTGCGAGCCTTGATCGCGGTGGACAACCCCGCCAACTCGTCCCGGCTCAGGACCGTGCCGGTGGGGTTCGCCGGCGAGGCCACCAGGGCGCCCACGCTGTCCTGATCCCAATAGCGCTCCACCAGGTCCGGCGTCAGTTGGTAACGCACATCCGGCCCCACCGGGACCAACTGCGCAGCGCCTTCCACTAGACGCAGAAAATGCCGGTTGCACGGATAACCCGGGTCCGCCAGCAGCCAGTGCTTGCCCGGGTCCACCAACAGGCTGCTGGTCAACAGCAGGGCACCGGAACCTCCGGGGGTGATCATGATCCGCTCGGGATCGATGTCCAGGCCGTAACGCTGCTGATAAAAGCCGGAAATCGCCCCTCGCAGCTCGGGAATTCCGCGGGCTGCGGTGTAGCGCGTCTTGCCGGCGCTCAGCGCGGCCTGCCCGGCCTTGATGATTGGCTCGGCGGTGGTGAAGTCCGGTTCGCCGATTTCCAGGTGAATCACATCATGCCCGGCGGCTTGCAGCTCATTGGCGCGGGCCAGCAAGGCCATGACATGGAAAGGTTCGATAGCGCGACTACGCGCACTGTAGGGCTGAGCCATTAGCCTTCCTTCATTGATTCGAGGGGGAGCAAAGGACCGATTCTACCCATCTGATCAAGCCCGGGAGAACCCAGGCAGATCCGAGCGGTCTGTTGCTTGCGCCAACTGGCGCCAACACAACCCGCAGACTTGACTAAAATCAATGATTGAACGAACCGATCAGCAAGCCATGTCAGGCTTTTCCCATATCCATGGACGAAGCAGGACATAGGCTCGACAACCGGGAGTAGCGCGCTCTGGTTTGATCTGGTAAGTTCGCCCGCTTGCAGCCGCAGGGCCGGCAAGTGTCGGAGATGGAGCAATCCTGCGCAATGGATTACAAGAGTAGAGGCGGTCCATTCATGCCCACCCAAGCAAAGCAACAGATTCAATCGATCAGCGGTTTTGAACCTTACGTTGAAACTGCGGGCGAAGAGTACATGGGCAAGCCCATGCGCGAGCACTTCACCAAGATCCTGAACAAGTGGAAACAGGACTTGATGCAGGAAGTCGACCGCACTGTTGATCACATGAAAGACGAAGCGGCCAACTTCCCCGACCCGGCTGACCGTGCCAGCCAGGAAGAAGAGTTCAGCCTCGAACTGCGGGCCCGCGATCGCGAGCGCAAGTTGATCAAGAAGATCGACAAGACCCTGCAACTGATCGAAGACGAAGAATACGGCTGGTGCGAATCCTGCGGCGTCGAGATCGGTATCCGCCGGCTGGAAGCCCGCCCAACCGCCGACATGTGCGTCGACTGCAAGACACTGGCGGAAATCAAGGAAAAACAGGTCGGCAAATAATCGCCGGCTGGAACCTGAAACGGAGCGTACCCACGCTCCGTTTTCGTTTCTGCCTTCCCTGCAAGAGCAAGCCCGCTCGCCAAAGCGATCCCCCGGCACCATCGTCACCCCGGGGCCAGACGAAGTAACATCCGCTCCATGACTGCCTCCACCTCTTCCTCGTACATCGGGCGCTTCGCCCCCACTCCCAGCGGCTATCTGCATTTCGGCTCTCTGGTTGCCGCGCTTGCCTCCTATCTTGATGCCCGCGCCGTCGGCGGCCGCTGGCTGCTGCGCATGGAGGACCTTGACCCGCCTCGGGAAGAGCCCGGTGCCCAGGCGGCCATTCTCAAGGCTCTGGAAAGCTACGGCTTCGAATGGGACGGGCAGATGATCCGCCAGAGCGATCGCCACGACGCCTATGGCGAAGTCCTCAATCGCCTGTTCCAGCAGGGCCTGGCCTATGCCTGCACCTGTTCGCGCAAACAGCTGGAGCCCTACCATGGCATTTACCCGGGACTGTGCCGCAACCTCGGCCACGCCCAGGACGACGCCGCGATCCGCCTGCGGGTACCCGAACTGGAGTATCGCTTCGTCGACCGGGTCCAGGGCGAATACCGCCAGCACCTGGGCCGGGAAGTGGGGGACTTCGTGATCCGCCGCCGCGACGGTCTCTACGCTTACCAACTGGCCGTGGTGCTCGACGATGCCTGGCAAGGCATCACTGATATCGTGCGCGGCGCCGACCTGCTGGATTCCACACCGCGCCAGCTGTACCTGCAGGAACTGCTGGGCCTTTCCCAGCCCCGCTACTTGCATGTACCGCTGATCACCCAGCCGGACGGGCACAAACTGGGCAAGTCCTACCGCTCGCCCCCGCTGACCGAGGATCAGGCCCCGCCCCTGCTGCTGCGCGCCCTGCGGGCACTGGGCCAGAAGCCACCGGCCGACCTCGATGGCGCCAGCGTCGCGCAGATAATGGCCTGGGGCATGGCCCACTGGGATGCCGCCCTGATTCCACGCACACTGAGTGTGCCGGAAGCGCAATTAAGCTGACGCCACTTGCAGCTTGGCGCCCATCCGTTACCATCGCCGCACGTTTTCGGGCACGCACACAATAAAGAGAGGCCGAGATGTACATCTATCGCTTGGTCCTGCTCCTGGTAGTGGGGATCTATCTGTTCTCCCCCGCCATCATGGATTGGTGGATCGATGCTACTGGCGCCTGGTATCGCCCGTATCTGCTCTGGCTGATTCTGATCGTCGTGACCTTCATCCTGCAGAGCCAAAAAGATGCCGATGAGCTTTAGCCTGACCCAGATGATCCTGATCAGCGCCGCCTACCTGGCGGTGCTGTTCGGCGTTGCCTGGATCAGTGAGCGCGGGATGATCCCCCGCTCGATCATTCGCCACCCGCTGACCTACACCCTGTCACTCGGGGTCTATGCCAGTGCCTGGGCGTTCTACGGCACGGTTGGCCTGGCCTACCAGTACGGCTATGGCTTCCTGTCCAGTTACCTGGGGGTTTCCGGGGCCTTCCTGCTGGCACCGGTACTGCTCTACCCGATCCTGAAAATCACCCGCACCTACCAGCTGTCATCCCTGGCCGACCTGTTCGCCTTCCGTTTTCGCAGTACCTGGGCCGGTGCGCTGACCACGATCTTCATGCTGATCGGCGTGCTGCCATTACTGGCGCTGCAGATCCAGGCCGTGGCCGACTCCATTGGCATTCTCACCCACGAGCCAGTGCAACATCGGGTGGCGCTGAGCTTTTGCGCGCTGATCACCTTGTTCACGATCTTCTTCGGCTCGCGGCATATCGCCACCCGGGAAAAACATGAAGGCCTGGTGTTCGCCATTGCCTTCGAATCGGTGATCAAGCTGATCGCCATTGGCGGTGTCGGCTTGTACGCGCTGTACGGGGTATTCGACGGCCCGCAACAACTGGAACTCTGGCTGCTGCAGAACCAGACTGCCCTTGCCGCACTGCATACACCCCTTCAGGAAGGCCCGTGGCGCACCCTGCTACTGGTGTTCTTCGCCTCGGCGATCGTCATGCCGCACATGTACCACATGACCTTTACCGAGAACCTCAACCCTCGCGCCCTAGTCAGCGCCAGTTGGGGGCTGCCGCTGTTCCTGCTGCTGATGAGCCTGGCAGTGCCGCTGATTCTCTGGGCCGGCCTCAAGCTCGGCGCTACCACCAACCCGGAATACTTCACCCTGGGCATCGGCATCGCCGCCAACAGCCCGGCCCTGGCTCTGCTGGCCTATGTGGGCGGGCTGTCGGCCGCCAGCGGCCTGATCATCGTCACCACCCTGGCGCTCTCGGGGATGGCCCTGAACCACCTGGTGCTGCCGCTCTACCAGCCGCCGGCGGAGGGCAACATCTACCGCTGGCTGAAGTGGACCCGCCGCGCCCTGATCGTCGCCATTATCATGGCCGGCTACGCCTTCTACCTGCTGCTGGGCGCCGAGCAGGACCTGGCCAACCTGGGGATCGTGGCCTTCGTCGCCACCCTGCAATTTCTTCCGGGCGTGCTGTCGGTACTGTACTGGCCGACCGCCAACCGCCGGGGCTTCATCGCCGGCCTGCTGGCGGGGATCCTGGTGTGGCTGGTGACCATGCTGCTGCCGTTGATCGGCAACCTGCAGGGTTTCTACATCCCGCTGCTGAACATGATCTACGTCCTGGACGACACCAGTTGGCATATGGCGGCCATCGCCTCGCTGGCGGCCAACGTCCTGATGTTCACCCTGATCTCGCTGTTCACCAATGCCAGCACCGAGGAGGCCAGCGCCGCCGAAGCCTGTGCCGTGGACAACGTGCGCCGTCCGCAGCGCCGGGAACTGCACGCCGCCTCGCCCCAGGAGTTCGCCACCCAACTGGCCAAGCCGCTGGGGGCCAAGGCAGCCCAGAAGGAAGTGGAGCAGGCCCTGCGTGATCTGTATCTGCCCTTTGACGAACGCCGACCTTACGCCCTGCGGCGCCTGCGCGACCGCATCGAAGCCAACCTGTCCGGGTTGATGGGCCCCAGCGTCGCCCAGGACATGGTGGAAACCTTCCTGCCCTACAAGGCCGGTGGAGAAAACTACGTCACCGAGGACATCCACTTCATCGAAAGCCGGCTGGAGGACTACCACTCACGCCTCACCGGCCTGGCCGCCGAGCTCGATGCCCTGCGCCGCTATCACCGGCAAACCCTGCAAGAGCTGCCGATGGGAGTCTGCTCCCTGGCCAAGGACCAGGAGATCCTCATGTGGAACAAGGCCATGGAGGAGCTCACAGGCATACCAGCCCAGCACGTGGTGGGCTCACGCCTGAGCACCATTACCAACCCGTGGAAGGACCTGCTGCAGGGCTTTATCAACCTGCCGGACGAACACTTGCACAAACAGCACCTGGCCCTCGATGGCCAGACCCGCTGGCTGAACCTGCACAAGGCCGCCATCGATGAGCCTCTGGCCCCGGGCAACAGCGGCCTGGTACTGCTGGTGGAAGACCTGACCGAAACCCAGACCCTGGAAGACAAGCTGGTGCACTCCGAACGCCTGGCCAGCATCGGGCGCCTGGCGGCCGGGGTGGCCCATGAGATCGGCAACCCGATTACCGGCATCGCCTGCCTGGCGCAGAACCTGCGCGAAGAACGGGAAGAGGACGGCGAACTGACGGAAATCAGCGAGCAGATCCTCGAACAGACCAAACGCATCTCGCGTATCGTCCAGTCGCTGATGAGCTTCGCCCACGCCGGCAGCCATCAGCACAACGACGAGGCGGTGTGCCTGGCCGAAGTGGCCCAGGACGCCATTGGCCTGCTGGCGTTGAACCGGCGCAATTTCGAGGTGCAGTTCTTCAACCTGTGCGATCCCGACCACTGGGTCGACGGTGATCCCCAGCGCCTTGCCCAGGTACTGATCAACCTCCTTTCCAACGCCCGCGACGCCTCCCCTCCTGGCAGCGCGGTACGCGTCAAGAGCGAGGCTTTCGAGCACACGGTCGACCTGATCGTGGAGGACGAAGGCAGCGGCATTCCGAAGAACATCATGGACCGATTGTTCGAACCGTTTTTCACCACCAAGGACCCTGGGGAAGGCACCGGTCTGGGCCTTGCACTGGTCTATTCCATCGTTGAAGAGCATTATGGACAAATCACCATCGACAGCCCGGCCGATCCTCAAAGCCAACGCGGCACCCGTATCCGGGTGACTTTACCGCGTCATGTCGAAGCGACGTCCGCTGTGAACTGAGACCGTCGAGAGAATTGAATCAATGCCGCATATTCTGATCGTCGAAGACGAAACCATTATCCGCTCCGCCCTGCGCCGCCTGCTGGAACGCAACCAGTACCAGGTCAGCGAAGCCGGCTCAGTGCAGGAGGCACAGGAACGCTTCAGCATTCCCACTTTCGATCTGATCGTCAGTGACTTGCGCCTGCCAGGCGCCCCGGGCACCGAATTGATCAAGCTCGGCCAGGGCACTCCGGTGCTGATCATGACCAGCTACGCCAGCCTGCGCTCAGCCGTGGACTCGATGAAAATGGGCGCGGTGGACTACATCGCCAAGCCGTTCGATCACGATGAAATGCTCCAGGCCGTGGCGCGGATCCTGCGGGATCGGCAAAGCGCCGAAAATGCCCCGCCAGACCGTCCGGCCGCCAAGGCTGGCACCACTGCGGAGCGGGCCGGTGCGGGCAACAACAATGGCGAAATCGGCATCATCGGTTCCTGCGCTCCCATGCAGGATCTGTACAGCAAGATCCGCAAAGTGGCGCCCACTGACTCCAATGTACTGATTCAGGGTGAATCCGGTACCGGCAAGGAACTGGTGGCCCGGGCCCTGCACAACCTGTCCAAACGTGCCAAGGCACCGATGATTTCGGTGAACTGCGCAGCCATTCCGGAAACCCTGATCGAGTCCGAACTGTTCGGCCACGAGAAAGGCGCGTTCACCGGTGCCAGCGCCGGCCGTGCCGGCCTGGTAGAAGCTGCGGACGGCGGCACCCTGTTCCTCGACGAGATTGGCGAGCTACCGCTGGAGGCGCAGGCGCGATTGCTGCGAGTACTGCAGGAAGGCGAAATCCGCCGTGTCGGCTCGGTACAGTCACAGAAAGTCGATGTGCGCCTGATTGCAGCCACTCACCGCGACCTGAAAAGCCTGTCGAAAATAGGCCAGTTCCGTGAAGACCTGTACTACCGCCTGCACGTGATTGCCCTGAAACTGCCGGCCCTGCGTGAGCGCGGTGCAGACGTCAATGAAATTGCCAATGCCTTTCTGGCCCGCCAGAGCGCACGCGTCGGCCGCACGGACCTTAAGTTCGCCGCCGATGCAGAACAGGCCATCCGCCATTACTCCTGGCCGGGGAACGTGCGCGAACTGGAGAACGCTGTCGAGCGTGCGGTCATTCTGTGCGAAAGCCCGGAAATCTCGGCCGACCTGCTGGGCATCGACATCGAACTGAGCGACCTGGAAGACGACGACTTCGTCGGCCTGCCCCCACAAGCGGGTAACACCAGCCACGAACCGACCGAAGACCTGTCTCTGGAGGACTACTTCCAGCACTTCGTCCTCGAACACCAGGACCACATGACCGAGACCGAGCTGGCACGCAAACTGGGCGTCAGCCGCAAGTGCCTGTGGGAACGTCGTCAGCGCCTGGGCATCCCACGGCGCAAGAGTGGAGTCGCCAGCGAAAGCTGAACTACGGCTGACGAAATCGCGGGTAACACTCGCTTTTGTGAAAAAAACTGTTACCTGCTCCATCGCACGTAACAGGAACCGGGGCTAAAGGTAACGAAGCCCCGGTTTTTTTTGCCCTGAAAAACACCCAACGGCACGCCTAACCCCTTGTTTTACTGGGGATCGCAAAAGTTGGCACGGCACCTGCTATATGTTTGGTACAAGAACAATAACAAGCAATGCACAAGACAATAAAAATAAGACGAATCGACTCACGCATAATAAAAACAACACGGCGGAGGCGCAGCTAACTGATTCTTTTGGAGAGGCGTTGTATTTGGGGCTTGCCCCACAACCAGGCCGAGAACAACAAAAACTGCCCTAAGGCAGAGCCTGAACTGGTTGGATCGAAAGGTCATTGCAACTCAGCGATCAAAGCAATCCGTTTGCTCTTGGCTCCCGATTGGGAGGGTCATCCTGGGTAAACCAGATGACAAGGGCGTTTAACAAAAACAAGAAGCCCGAAACCAATAATAAAAATAGAGCACGCAACTATTCTGGGGGAGCTTCGGCTCCCCTTGTGGTTTCCGGAATTCGTGTTTTCACTCCCCCGCCCCACATCCAACCTCGCCAAACCGCAGCTCAGCGCCAGCCTGTACAAGTCGCGGCAGCTTCCTACACCATCCTTCGACTAAATGCTAGAATCCCCGCCCATCATGCGGCCACTCTTCGTTTTGGCCGAATATTCCTTCAAACAGTGCATCCCATGCTGAAGAAGCTGTTCCAGTCATTCCGTTCTCCCTTGCGTCGTACGCAACATAAACGCAGCACGCCTGAAGTGCTCAATAGCAGCCAGCATTCGCTGCAACGTGCCCAGTTCAGCCGGTATGCGGTGAATATCGTCGAACGCCTGCAGAACGCCGGCTACCAGGCCTACCTGGTGGGTGGCTGCGTGCGCGACATGCTGCTCAATATCACCCCCAAGGACTTCGACGTCGCCACCAGCGCCACGCCGGAACAGGTCAAGGCCGAGTTCCGTAACGCGCGCATCATTGGCCGGCGTTTCAAGCTGGTGCACATCCACTTCGGTCGCGAAATCATCGAAGTTGCGACTTTCCGCGCCAATCACCCGCAAAACGAAGACGACGAGGACAGTAACCAGTCATCGCGTAACGAAAGCGGGCGGATCCTGCGGGACAACGTCTATGGCACCCTGGAAGAGGACGCGCAACGTCGCGACTTCACCATCAATGCCCTGTACTACGATCCGGTCAGCGAACGCATTCTCGATTACGCCAATGGCGTACACGACATTCGCAACAACCTGATCCGCCTGATCGGCGATCCTCGCCAGCGTTATCAGGAAGACCCGGTACGTATGCTTCGGGCAGTACGCTTTGCAGCAAAACTGAACTTCGGCATCGAGAAACACACCGCCGCGCCCATTCGCGAACTGGCACCGATGCTGCGGGAAATCCCCTCGGCGCGCCTGTTCGAAGAAGTGCTCAAGCTGTTCCTCTCCGGCTACGCGGCGGACACCTTCGAAATGCTGGTGGACCTGCAACTGTTCGACCCGTTGTTCCCGGCCAGCGCCGAAGCCCTGGAGTACAACCCGACCTACACCCATACGCTGATCAGCGAAGCCTTGGTCAACACCGACCTGCGGATCAAGCAGAACAAGCCGGTGACCCCAGCCTTCCTGTTCGCAGCCCTGCTCTGGCCAGCCCTGCCGGCCCGGGTGCTGCGCCTGCAGGAGCGTGGCATGCCGCCGATTCCGGCCATGCAGGAAGCCGCCCACGAGCTGATCGCCGAACAGTGCCAGCGCATCGCTATTCCCAAGCGTTTCACCATGCCGATCCGCGAAATCTGGGATATGCAGGAACGCCTGCCACGGCGCAGCGGCAAGCGCGCCGACCAGTTGCTGGACAATCCGCGCTTCCGCGCCGGCTACGACTTCCTGCTGCTGCGCGAAAGCGCCGGCGAGCAGACCGATGGCCTGGGAGAATGGTGGACCGACTATCAGGACGCCAATGACGCCGAACGCCGCGACATGATCCGCGACCTCAGCGGCAAGGAAGACGCCAGTGGCGCGCCACGCAAGCGCCGACGCAGCAGCGGTGCCAAGCGCAAGCGCAGCAGCGGCGCATCGGGCGAGTAATAGATGGAACGCATCTATATCGGCATGGGCAGCAATCTGGCAGCCCCTGAAGCACAACTGCGCAGTGCCACCGAGGCCCTCGCGCAGTTGCCCGAAAGCCGCCTGCACGGCGTATCGGCCTTCTACCAGAGCGACTCATTGCTCCCAGGCCAGCCACGCTATACCAACGCCGTCGCGGCGCTGGACAGCGCGCTGGCGCCGCTAGCCCTGCTGGACGCCTTGCAGGCCATCGAAAACCAGCAAGGCCGCGAGCGAAATGAGCGCTGGGGCCCACGTACCCTGGATCTGGACATCCTGTTGTTCGGCGATCGACTGATCGACGAACCCCGCCTCAAAGTCCCCCATTACCACATGCAGGCGCGCCCCTTCGTGCTCTACCCGTTGGCGGAACTGGCCCCTGCCGACCTGCAACTGGCTGACGGCCGCACCCTGCACGAACTGCTCGCTGCCTGCCCATTTGTCGGCCTGGAACGCCTGGCCTGACCGCTGAAACGCATCAGTAACGGCGGTAACACTGGCAGCGTAACAATGCGGTAACACATCTAATTGACTTCCCGAGTTCTCCTCACGACTATAGGCGTCCCGTTGCCGCCATCACGGCGCTAAAGGGCGCAATTCAAGTGAGGCCGGTTCGCGGCGAGCCCGGGAAACGCCAGGCAGGGGCAGTTGTGCAACGGCGGTGGCACCCGCTGGCATGGCACCTCTTCTGGGCACAGAATGATGGGCCCGACGCCACAGGCGCGACTCCCGCAAGCCCGTTCAAATCGCTTGGAACCAGGCTGTATAAGCACGACAAAAGACCGTGCGCCTGAATAACGAAGAATCACGCGCGTTACTCGCAGTAGTTTCCAAAGCGCCTGAAATGAGGACCCCTTTCATGCCAGATATCACTCTGACCACCCTGCAAAGCCTCAAGCAGAAAGGTGAGAAAATCACCATGCTGACCTGCTACGACGCCACCTTCGCCCACACCTGCTGCGAGGCAGGCGTCGAAGTCCTGCTGGTAGGCGACTCCCTGGGCATGGTGCTGCAAGGACACGACAGCACACTGCCCGTCAGCACCGCTGACATGGCCTATCACGTCGCGGCGGTCAAGCGCGGCAACAACGGGGCACTGATCCTGGCCGACCTGCCATTCATGTCCTACGCCACCACTGAACAGGCCCTGAGCAGCTCGGCCCAGCTGATGCAGGCCGGCGCCCATATGCTCAAGATCGAAGGCGCAGCCTGGCTGGCCGAGCCGGTGCGCCTGCTGAACGAGCGTGGAGTGCCGGTCTGCGTGCACATGGGGCTGACGCCACAGACCGTGAACGTTCTGGGCGGCTACAAGGTCCAGGGCCGCAATGAAAGCCAGGCACGGCAGATGCGTGCCGATGCCATCGCCCTGGAGCAGGCCGGCGCGGCAATGCTGCTGCTGGAGTGCGTGCCCAGCGAGCTGGCGGCGGAAATCACCCAGGCGGTGAAGATCCCGGTAATAGGTATCGGTGCCGGCAATGCTACCGACGGCCAGGTCCTGGTGCTCCACGACATGCTGGGGCTGTCCCTCAGCGGCCGCTCGCCGAAGTTCGTGAAGAACTTCATGGCAGGCAAGGACAGTATCCAGGCCGCCTTGAGCGCCTATGTCGAAGAAGTCAAAGCCGTCACCTTCCCTGGCGCCGAACACGGGTTCTCTGCATGAATACAGTCAAAACCGTGCGCGAATTGCGCGCCGCGGTCGCCCGCGCGCGCAGTGAGGGCAAGCGGATCGGCTTCGTGCCCACCATGGGCAACCTGCACAGTGGCCACGCCGCCCTGGTGGCCAAAGCCGCCCAGCGGGTGGACTTCGTGGTCGCCAGCATCTTCGTCAACCCACTGCAGTTCGGTGCCGGCGAAGACCTGGACAAGTACCCACGCACCCTCGCCGCCGACCAGGAAAAATTGCTGGAAGCCGGTTGCCACCTGCTGTTTGCCCCCAGCGTCGAAGAAATGTACCCCGACGGCATGGCCGGGCAGACCCGGGTCAGCGTTCCCCAGCTGTCCGAAGGCCTGTGCGGCGCCAGCCGTCCCGGGCATTTCGAAGGCGTGGCTACAGTGGTCAGCAAGCTGTTCAACATGGTCCAGCCCGATCTCGCGGTGTTTGGCCAGAAGGACTACCAGCAGTTGGCAGTGATTCGGGCCCTGGTGCACGACCTGAACATGCCGATCCAGATCATCGGTGAGCCAACGGTACGTGCCGCCGACGGCCTCGCCCTGTCGTCGCGCAACGGCTACCTGAGCGAAGAGCAGCGCGCTATCGCCCCGGTGCTGTACCGCAGCCTGAGCCAGATTGCCCAGGCCATCAGGAACGGCGAACGCGACTATCCCAAGCTTGTGGCCGAACAACAGCAGCAGCTTGAAGCCGCCGGTCTGCGCCGTGACTACCTGGAAATCCGCCAGGCACAGAACCTGCGTCCAGCCACCGCGCAAGACCGTGAACTGGTGATTCTTGTGGCAGCCTATCTGGGCGCGACACGGTTGATCGACAACCTGCACCTGGACCTCGACACACCGGCATGAACGCCCGATTGCCCGAACTCCAACCTTCGGGCAAACTGCCGCCGGCTGGGGCCTGCAGCCCATGACTGCGGGCCCCGTTCAAGGATCTGCCCCAGGGAACACCCCATGTACACCATCATGTTCAAGGCCAAGGTCGGTGATCGAGCGACCCTCTGTACCTATGCTCCCTGCAGTGAAGCCGAACTGCTCGGTTTCAAGCCGCGCATGCTGCACATGGCCCCTGGCAATGAGCAGAGCCTTACCAGCCCTGCGATTGCGGATCAGGTCGCCTGACGCTTCCCCCTATTTCTACCCATTGAAAGCCCGAATCCAGACCAGGCAGGCCCGCTGAGTACAAAATAGTACTGGCCACCAGTCGGACAAAGCCAAGACAGAACAGCACGCCGGGGTTACTGTTATCCCCCCGAGTGATTAAACGTATCAGCACAGGGCCGGCCCAACGGGTCCTTGAGACCGCGCAGGACGTTCCGGGCTTTTCAGTGTCCAAAAGGCAGTTCAAGCAAAAGGAAAACCGCAGCGATGGCGTACTACCGCACTCCTCATGACGTTACCGCTCTGCCCGCCTGGCAAGCGTTGAAAGACCACCGCCAAGCCATGCAGGATTTCAGCATGCGCGAGGCGTTCAATGCCGATCCGCAGCGCTTCAGCCAATTCACCCTGAGCAGCTGCGGGCTGTTTCTCGACTATTCGAAGAACCTGATCACCAGCGAAACCCGCGACCTGCTGGTGAACCTGGCCAAGGAAGTCGGCCTCTCAGACGCCATCAAGTCCATGATCACCGGCGAACTGGTCAACGCTTCCGAAGGCCGCCCGGCCTTGCACACCGCACTGCGCCGCCCGGTGGGCGACAAGCTGTCGGTGAACGGTGTCAACGTGATGCCCGAAGTGCACAAGGTACTGAACCAGATCACCGAGCTGGTGGGCCGCATCCACGACGGCCTGTGGCGCGGCTACACCGAGAAGCCCATCACCGACGTGGTGAACATCGGCATCGGCGGCTCCTTCCTCGGCCCGGAGCTGGTTTCCGAAGCGCTGTTGTCCTACGCCCAGAAAGGCGTGCGCTGCCATTACCTGGCGAACATCGATGGCAGCGAATTCCATGAGCTTTCTGCGAAAATCCGGGCAGAAACTACGCTATTCATCGTTTCCTCCAAGTCTTTCAATACCCTCGAAACCCTGAAGAACGCCCAGGCAGCACGGGCCTGGTACCTGGCCCAGGGCGGCTCGGAGGCCGAACTGCACCGCCACTTCATCGCCGTGTCGAGCAACAATGCGGCGGCAGTGGCCTTCGGCATTCGCGAAGAGAACATCTTCCCGATGTGGGACTGGGTCGGCGGGCGCTACTCGCTGTGGTCCGCCATCGGCCTGCCGATCGCCCTGGCCATCGGCATGTCCAACTTCAAGGAGCTGCTGTCCGGTGCCTACACCATGGACCAGCATTTCCAGAGCGCCCCATTCGAACAGAACATGCCGGTGCTGCTGGCGCTGCTGGGCGTGTGGTACGGCAATTTCTGGGGCGCGCAGAGCCACGCGATCCTGCCGTACGACCACTACCTGCGCAACATCACCAAGCACTTGCAACAATTGGACATGGAATCCAACGGCAAGAGCGTGCGCCAAGACGGCACCCCGGTGGCCACCGATACCGGCCCGGTGATCTGGGGCGGCGTGGGCTGCAACGGCCAGCATGCCTACCACCAGTTGCTGCACCAGGGCACCCAATTGATTCCGGCCGACTTCATCGTGCCGATCGTCAGCTTCAACCCGGTGGCCGACCACCATCAATGGCTGTACGCCAACTGCCTGTCCCAGAGCCAGGCACTAATGCTGGGCAAGACCCGCGCCGAAGCCGAGAGCGAACTGCGCGAGAAAGGCCTGAGCGAAGCCGAAATCGCGAAGCTGGCACCGCACAAGGTGATTCCCGGCAACCGTCCGAGCAACACCCTGGTGGTGGAGCGCATCAGCCCGCGGCGCCTTGGCGCACTGGTGGCGCTGTATGAACACAAGGTCTTCGTGCAAAGCGTGGTCTGGGGCATCAACGCCTTCGACCAGTGGGGCGTGGAGCTGGGCAAGGAGCTGGGCAAAGGCGTCTACAACCGCCTGGTCGGCAGCGACGAAACCCTGGCCGACGACGCATCGACCCAAGGCCTGATCAACTACTTCCGCGGCCGTCACCGCGGCTGATCGACCCTGTCACCCCAGGAGCCGGCCACACCGGCTCCTGTCCGGGCCCCTGCCCTTCCCCACTTGAACCTTCCCGGCACTTGTGCGCACCCTTATGACTTGTCGCAAAACAAGAATAAGGAACCGTCATGTTCGATATCAGCACTTTTCCGAAAGCCGATGCCGTCCGCCGGGCGGCACAAATGAGCCAGGACGACTACCACCACCTCTACCGCCAGTCCATTGAGCAGCCGGACCAGTTCTGGGCCGAGCAGGCCAGGCGCTTCCTGCACTGGAGCAGCCCCTGGGACAGCGTCCACAGCCACGACATGCGCACCGGCGAGGCCAACTGGTTTCGCGGTGGCCAACTCAACGTCAGCTACAACTGCATCGACCGTCATCTGGAAAAACGCGGCAATCAGGCGGCGATCATCTGGGAAGGTGACAACCCGGCAGACTCCCAGCGCATCACTTACCAGGAACTCCACGACCGGGTCTGCCGCCTGGCCAACGTGCTGAAAAGCCGTGGCGTGAAGAAGGGCGACCGGGTGTGCATCTACATGCCGATGATTCCCGAAGTGGCCTACGCCATGCTCGCCTGCACCCGGATCGGCGCGGTGCATTCGGTGGTGTTCGGCGGTTTTTCGCCGGAGGCCCTGCGCGACCGCATTCTCAACGCCGACTGCCGCACCGTGATCACCGCCGACGAAGGCGTGCGCGGCGGCAAACTGATTCCGCTGAAGAGCAACGTCGACAAGGCCCTGCTCAGTTGCCCGGATGTCAGCAGCGTGCTGGTGGTCGAACGCACCCGCAACCCGGTGAACTGGGTGCCAGATCGCGACATTTCCTATGAACAGGCCGTGGCTGGCGCCAGCAACCAATGCGCCCCCGAGCCGATGGACGCCGAAGACCCGCTGTTCATCCTCTACACCTCCGGCAGCACCGGCAAACCCAAGGGCGTGCTGCACACCACCGGCGGCTACCTGCTACAGGCCGCCATGACCTTCAAGTACGTGCTGGACTACCGCGACGGTGAAGTCTTCTGGTGCACCGCCGACGTCGGCTGGGTCACCGGCCACAGCTACATCCTCTACGGCCCCCTGGCCAACGGCGCGACCACGCTGATCTTCGAAGGCGTGCCCAACTACCCCAGCACCTCGCGTTTCTGGGAGGTGGTGGACAAGCATCAGGTGAACATCTTCTACACCGCGCCCACCGCTCTGCGTGCCCTGATGCGCGAAGGCAGCGCCCCGCTACAGAACACCTCCCGCGCCAGCCTGCGCTTGCTCGGCAGCGTCGGCGAGCCGATCAACCCGGAAGCCTGGGAGTGGTATTTCAACGTGGTCGGCGAACAACGCTGCCCGATTGTCGATACCTGGTGGCAGACCGAAACCGGCGGCATCATGCTCAGCCCCCTGGTCAGCGCCCGGCAGATCAAGCCCGGATGCGCCTCGACCCCGATGTTCGGCGTACAACCGGTGCTGCTGGACGACCAGGGCAAGGAAATCCATGGGGCAGGCAGCGGCATCCTGGCAATCAAGGCCAGTTGGCCGGCGCAGATCCGTAGCGTCTATGGCGATCCCAAGCGCATGGTCGAAACCTATTTCGCTCCCTACCCCGGCTATTACTTCACCGGTGATGGTGCCCGGCGCGACGAGGATGGCAGCTACTGGATCACCGGGCGCATCGACGACGTGATCAACGTTTCCGGGCACCGCATCGGCACCGCCGAAGTGGAAAGCGCCCTGGTGCTGCACGACAGCATCGCCGAAGCGGCGGTGGTCGGTTACCCCCATGATCTCAAGGGCCAGGGAATCTATGCCTTCGTCACACCGATGCAGGGCGTCGAGCCCGACGAGGCACTGAAGAAGGAACTGCTGGCCCTGGTCAGCCGCGAGATCGGCAGTTTCGCCAAGCCGGAGCTGATCCAGTGGGCTCCGGCCCTGCCGAAAACTCGCTCGGGCAAGATCATGCGGCGTATCCTGCGCAAGATCGCCTGCAACGAACTGGATACCCTGGGTGACACTTCGACCCTGGCGGACCCCAGCGTGGTGGACGGCCTGATCGACAAACGCCTGAACGTTTGAAACCGGCGCGGCATCCGCCGCGCTTCTTTTTTAAATAGCCACACCGAGCTGTCATGGAATTCATTCGCAGCCGCATCGAAAGCCAGGTCATGAGCCTGTCCGGCCTGTCTCTGGGCCAACTCGACCTGGAACATCCCAAAGGTGACCCCGGCCTGTTCGGGCCGGGGTCCGTCAGTTGGCAGGTGCACGCCGACTTCAGCAGCATGCTGATCGGCGGCATCAGCGCCCTGTTGATGCAGGCCCTGCATCCTCTGGCCTTGGCCGGCGTCTGGGATCACTCGAACTTTCGCCAGGACATGATCGGCCGGCTGCGCCGCACCGGGCAGTTCATCTCCGGCACCACCTTCGGCTCCCGCCAGGACGCCGAATGGCTGATCGACAAGGTACGCAGCATTCACTTGCACATAGTCGGCACCGCCCCAGATGGCCGCCCCTATGCCGCCAGCGACCCCGATCTGCTGACCTGGGTTCACGTGGCTGAGGTCAGCAGCTTTCTTGCCGCGCACTTGCGTTACCTCAACCCTCATCTTTCCGGGGCTGACCAGGATCGCTACTACGAAGAGATCGCCCTGATCGCCGAACGCCTGGGAGCCCGGGACGTGCCGCGCTCGCGACGCGCCGTGGCCGACTACCTGCAGGCCATGCGCCCCCAACTGCTCTGCGACCAGCGCAGCCGGGAGGTCCTGCGCCTGCTGCTGGCTGCCCCAGCCCCCAGCCGCCTGGCCAAACCCTTCGGTTCGTTGATGATGCAGGCCGGCATCGACCTGCTGCCGGACTGGGCCAGCGCCATGCTCGAGGTCAATCAGAACCCGCTGCAACGCCAACTGATTCGTGCCAGCGTCAAGCGCAGCACGCCGATGCTGCGCTGGGCGGTACGGGACAGTTCCGTGCACCGGGCGAAACGACGCATGGGCCTGTAAAAACCGACCGTTCAAGCACAACCCGACCGGCCGGTTCGCGATTGGCCGGCTCCCGGGGTTGTGTGCAACCATGATTTCGCCAATTTCCAGTGCCTGTGCCGCCCGGCCAACACCCGCACCACGCCACAGGTCCCCGCCACCGAACACAAGGACCCG
>NZ_VYKE01000005.1:0-98580 GCF_032424515.1 Pseudomonas sp. JV245A | reverse complement strand
CGGTGCGGGCCAGCGGCCTGGCGGTACTGGAGCTGGAGGAAGACCCGCTGCGCGCCGTGGAAGCCATCGTGCGCCAGGCCGAACGGGCGGTGACCGAGGACAAGGCCGAAGTCATCTGCCTGGGCTGCGGCGGCATGGCCGGCCTGGATGAACAGATTCGCCAGCGCACCGGGGTGCCGGTGGTGGACGGAGTAACGGCAGCAGTGACCATTGCCGAGTCCCTGGTGCGTCTGGGGCTATCCACCTCCAAGGTACGCACCTATGCCACGCCCCGGCCCAAGCGAGTGCTGGGCTGGCCCTTGCGGGCGGGGCGCTGAGGCCGGCGGTACCTAGAGTCGTCGACAGGCCGGTTCCTACAAGGCGCTGAAGGCCTGAGCCAGGCCTTGCTCGGCGAACTGCTCAATGACGAAGTCGACAAAAGCCCGCGTCTTGCCCGGGAGCATCTTGTGCTCGGCGTAGTAGATCGAGGTAAAGCCATCGTCCACGTACCAGTCCGGCAGCACCCGTTGCAAGGCCCCGGAACGCAGGTAATTGACGGCAAACGGCATGCTCACCAAGGCCAGGCCCAGCCCTTGGGCCGCGGCGATGCAGGCGGCCTCGGAATCGCTCATGGTCATGCTGGCCTTGAGCTCCAGCGGGCACATCAGCCCTCCCCGACCGGTCATCTGCCAGGTGCGGATGCGCCCGGTCTGGGGGGAGCGGATAAGAATCCCCCGGCAATGCCGCAGGTCTTCGGGCCCGTTGATCGGTGCCCGCCCCCGCAGGTAATCGGCACTTGCCACCAGCACCCGGTGAGCCGGTGACAGTCGCCGGGCGACCACTCCCTGGGGCAATTCGAAACCGCCGCCAATGGCCGCATCGAAACCTTGGCCGATCAGGTCCACCTGGCGGTTGTCGAAATGCCAGTCGGGATGAATATCCGGGTAGCGGCGCAAAAAGGCGCCGAGCATCGGCACTATGTACAGCCCGCCGAACACTGTACCCATGCTGACCTTGAGCGTCCCCGCCGGGCGCCCCTGGGCATCGGCCAGGGTGCTGACCGCGTTCTGGATGGTCTGCAGGCTGTCGGCGACTTCCGCGAGGAACAGGTGGCCGGCCTCGGTCAGGGTCAGGCGCCGGGTACTGCGCTGGAACAGGCGCACACCAACCCGGGTTTCCAGCTTGGCCACGCTCTTGCCCACCGCCGCCGGGGTCAGCCCGAGCCGCCGCGCCGCCTCGGCAAAGCTGCCGACTTCAGCGCTGCGGACAAAACATTCGATACTGCTGAAGGCTTCCATAAGAGCCACTCTAAACTTCTGGTTTACACAGAGTATAGGGATTACCGGCTACTCAGAGGCTAACCAGCGGCAGATACTCGCTCCAAGCACAAGGCACCCGGCCTTGAATCTCTGGAGAAGCACATGAGCACATATGACCTCAGCGGCAAAGTAGCCTTGATCCAAGGCGGTTCCCGTGGCATTGGCGCAGCCATTGTCGAGCGCTTGGCGGCAGAAGGCGCCAGCGTTGCCTTTACCTACGTCAGTTCGGCGAGCAAGGCCCAGGCCCTGCAGGACAGCATCATCGCCAAGGGTGGCAAGGCCCTGGCGATCCACGCCGACAGCGCCGACGCCGAGGCCATCCGCCGAGCAGTGAACGACAGCGTCAAGACCTTTGGCCGCCTCGATATCCTGGTCAACAACGCCGGGGTGCTGGCCATCGCACCCTTGGACGAGTTCAAGCTGGAGGACTTCGACCAGACCCTGGCGATCAACGTGCGCAGCGTATTCATCGCCACCCAGGAAGCCGCACGACACATGGGCGAAGGTGGGCGCATCATCAACATCGGCAGCACCAACGCCGACCGCATGCCCTTCGCCGGTGGCGGCCCCTACGCCATGAGCAAAGCCGCACTGGTGGGCCTGACCAAGGGCCTGGCCCGGGACCTGGGCCCGCGGGGCATCACCATCAACAACGTCCAGCCCGGCCCGGTGGACACCGACATGAACCCGGCGGACAGTGACTTCGCCGCGAGCCTGATGAACCTGATGGCTATCCGCCGTTATGGCCATGCCGAGGAAGTCGCCGGTTTCGTCGCCTACCTGGCCAGTGCCGAAGCGGGCTACATCACCGGCGCCAGCCTGACTATCGACGGTGGCTTCGGCGCCTGATCCTCACCCGCATAAAAAAGCCGGGCCGGGGCTCTACGCCCCGGCCCGGCCGGCGTGCAACCGGTGCGCAGGATCAATCAGGGTTCGCGGCGCATACGATGTTGATGATTCGATCAGGCACAAAGATGAACTTCAGCAAGCGCCCGCCAGACAGCCAGCGCTGCACCGTTGCATCCTCCAGCACCTGAGCCTTCACCGCCTCTTCCGTCATCCCCCGCTGCAGCATGATGCGAGTCCGCAACTTGCCATTGATGGAGACCGGGCATTCAAACTGCGCCTCATACAGCACACTTTCGTCGGCGACGGGATAGCCGCAATCAAGGATCGACCGCGAGTGCCCCAGCGCCTCGGACCACAGCTCTTCAGTAATGAACGGCGCATAGGGGTGCAACAGCTTGAGCAACAGCTCCAGCACACCACGCTTATGGCACTGCAAGACGCTGAGCTGGTTCACGCAGATCATCAGAGCGGCAATCGCAGTGTTGTAGGACATATCCTCGGTGGCACGCCCCACCTTGGCAATCGCCGTGTGCACCGCCTTGAGTTCCTCGTCGCCGGGCTCAAGGTCATCCACGATCACCGCGCCCTCCTCGTCCAGAAACAGGCGCCAGACCTTCTGCAGGAACTTGTGCGGGCCATCGATGGATTGCGTCGACCAGATGGCGGTCTGGTCGATCGGCCCGAGGAACATTTCATGCAGGCGGAAGGTATCGGCCCCGTAGACCTCGATCAGGTCATCGGGGTTGACCACGTTGTACTTGGACTTGGACATCTTTTCCGACAGGCGATCACACAGGAACACGCCCTTGGAGCAGACAAACGTGCCTTCGGTGTAGGTCTGGCGCCATGTGCGAAGAGCGTCGATATCCACCTGGTTCTTGTCATTCACCATGCTGATATCGACATACAGCGGCTGAACGTCCCGCCCGTCCTTGAGATCGGCGGAGACGAATTCATGGGTCGCCTTGTCCCGATAGATGATCGCCGAGACGCCGAGGATCATGCCTTGGCACAGGACCCGCTTGAAGGGTTCGGAAAAACTCAGCAAGCCGCGATCCTTGAGGAAATGCGTCCAGAAGCGCGAGTACAGCAGGTGGCCGGTGGCATGCTCGGATCCGCCGACATACAGATCCACGGCCTGCCAGTAGGCCAGCGCCTCCTTCGACACGGGCTCATGGCTGTTGGTCGGATCCATGTACCTGAGGAAGTACCAGCTCGACCCGGCCCAACCGGGCATGGTGGTGGTTTCATACTTAAAGCCGCGGTAGCGCCAGCTACTGGCTCGCTCCAAGGGGGGCTCACCCTCGCTGGTCGGCAGGAAGGCCTCGATATCGGGCAGGGTCACCGGCAGGTCCTGCTCGGGAACCACGCGAGCAATGCCCTGCTCGTCGTAGTACACCGGGATCGGCTCGCCCCAATAGCGCTGGCGGCCAAAAATCGCATCGCGGATGCGGTAATTGAAGGTGCGCTTGGCGGTTCCGGTCGCCACCAGGCGCTGCAGAATCCACTCGGTGGCCTCGGCACGCAGCATGCCCGTGGCTTCCTGAGAGTTGATCAGGCGGCCTTCATTGATCAGGAACGGCTTGGCGGCCTGCTCTGCCCCCTCATAGATATGCACCACGGGCAGATCGAAGGCCTGGGCAAAGTTGAAATCCCGTTGGTCTCCGGAAGGTACCGCCATGATGGCGCCCGTGCCGTAATCGGCCAGGACGTAGTCGGCAATCCAGATCGGCAGGTTTTCGCCGGTCAAGGGGTGGACGGCGTAGGCGCCGGTGAACTGGCCGGTGATCCGCTCGGCCTTGGCCATCCGTTCGCGCTCGGAGCGCAAGGCCGCTTCTTCGCGGTAATTGGCCACTGCAAGCTTGAGAGGCGCTGAGGTGATTGCCTCGACGGCATCATGCTCAGGCGCCAGCACCAGGAACGTCGCGCCATACAGCGTATCGGGGCGGGTGGTAAAGACCTTGATCGCGATCTGCGAATCACGCACCTGGAAATCAATTTCCGCGCCCTGGGATTTGCCGATCCAGTTGCGCTGCATGTCCTTCAAGGCTTCCGGCCAATCCAGGCTATCGAGCCCCTCCAGCAGGCGGTCGGCATAGGCGGAAATCCGCAGCATCCACTGCTTCATCATCTTTTTCTGAACCGGGTGGCCACCCCGCTCGGAAAAACCGTCCTTGATTTCGTCGTTGGCCAGCACCGTGCCCAGGGCCGGGCACCAGTTCACATAAGAGTCGGCGCGATACGCCAATCGGTAGTTCATCAGGAACTCCGACTGCTGCAAAGGCGAGAAAGCGGCCCACTGTTGCGCGCTGATGGTTGTGGTCCGCGAATCAGACCAGGCATTCACCCCGGCATTGCCGGATTGTTCAAAACGCTGGATCAGGGTATCGACAGGCTGGGCCTGGTGGGTATCGAGGCAGAACCAACTGTCGAACAGTTGGGAGAATATCCACTGCGTCCAGTGATAGTACTGAGCATCGGAAGTCTTGATCTCGCGGTCCGGGTCATAACAGAAACCCAGTTTTCTCAACTGCGACTTGAACGTGGCAATGTTCTTGTCAGTGGTTACTCTTGGGTGCTGTCCGGTTTCGATTGCATACTGTTCCGCGGGTAATCCGAAAGAGTCGAAACCCATGGGATGCAAAACATTGAAACCGGCCATTCGTTTAAAACGACTATATACGTCAGTCGCAATATATCCGCGCGGATGCCCAACATGCAGACCGGCACCCGAAGGATAAGGAAACATGTCAAGGCAATAATATTTAGGCAGAGAAGTATCTAGTTCAACGGAGTAATGCTTTTCATTTTCCCAGCGAGCGAGCCATTTATCTTCTATCTTCCTGATACTTTCCGTCTTCATGAACAACTCCTGAAAAATGCCGCACGCACTCATTTACGAGGGCGGAATATATTACAGTCGACTACCATTCGCAACGCGCGGCAGATTGCTTTAGGAGACGCATTTAATGTTCGAATAAGCTGTTTTCGGGTTTGCGCCCAAGCATATAGGTACACCCTTGTTGAGCATTAGATCTGCCGCAGATTGCCCAGTTGCGATCATCTCGTTCAGCGCTTGCAGATAACCGCTCTCAAGCTTGGATGCTCCCTGATACTGCAACCCCTGGGCGGCCAGCCCGACCAGGCGTCCAATCCCTTCGGCCAGCGAGTTTCCCGCCCCATCGACCCCGGCCATGCCGAACTCCGCCGCCTGGGCATACTTGCGATTCAACTCGGAAGGCGCCTGCGCGCCGAGCATGTCCAACGCGGCATCAAGCGCCTCTTCGCTATAGGCCAGGCCCTTCCAGAAGGCCGCGAGTGAAGCGGCGAAGTGAGGTGCACAGGTATCGGCCGAGCGAAACTCGACAATGTTCTTCAGCCGGGCCTCAGGGTAGAGGGTACCCAGATGCATGATCCAATCCTGAAGCGTGGCAGCGCCCGAGGCAGCCCCCAGGCGCATGTAGTCGCGAAAACTCAGGTCGTTCATGTGGATCAACTGCCCTTCACGCTGAATGAACAGCAGTGGTTTCTCCAGGGCCCAGTCAACATAGTGCTCAAAGGCATGGGCGCTGAAGTGTGCGCGCAACATGAACTCGGGAATCCCGGAGCGTTGTTGATCGAATTGGGTCCAGGCATGCATCCGATGACTCTTATAGCGGCTGGTGACCGCCGAAAAGTACGGAGAGTTGGCGAACAAGGCGACGATGTAAGGCTGACAGGCAACCCCCAACTGCAACAACTTGCCCGCATGCTGCTCGGAGAAGTAGTCGACGGAAATCTGCATCGAGGCCGTCATCTTCTGCCCGGCCGAGGCCCCCGAGACCTTTTCCAGGATAGGCATCATGTGCAAGTAGCGAGTACGCGGCACCGTCGCCACCGACGCCACGCCCCCGTAGGGCCGATAACCGATGGGCAGCAACGAAATGGCCAGGCCCTGGCAGACCCGATCCAGTTCCCGCAGAAACACTTCGAGTTCGATCACAACATCGGACACCAGACGCAACGCCGATGAAGAGAACTCCACCTGGCCACCAGGCTCCAGGCTGATGACCGTGCCGCCGCGCCTCAAACCGATGATCAAGCCATCGTCATAAACGGGCGAGTAGCCGTATCCCAGCAAGCCCTTGAAGATGCTCGACAGGCTGCGCAAGCCAAAAAACGGCACACTCAGGGAAGTCGCCTTATCAATCAGGATCAACTCGTATTCAAGTCCGATCAATGCCGAAGTCCGGCGTTTGATATGCCGATGAAAATAGGCAATACAATCTTCCTTGGTGATGGCTCTTGCGCCCAATACTTCCAGCAATTCAGCGGCCATATTGATTTCCTCCTACTAAGCCAGCAGATCCTGGAGATCAGTGAGTGCCATCACTAACGTGTCGATATCTTTGCGACTGTTGTAAAGATGCATCGAGACCCGCAAGGCGCCATTAATTCCACTGTTGCGGTAGAGCGGCTGGTTGCACTGGTAGCCGGAACTCAGTGCAATGTCGTAACGATCGGAAAGAATCCGCGAGACAAATCCGATATCCACCTTGCCGACGGCAACCAGAGGAAAAATCGGCAGGTGCTGCGGCCCGATGGGGAAGGCGATTTCAATATTGCGCACCGATTGAATCTGCGACAGGAAATAGCGCTCCAGATCCTCATCGTGGTCTTGAACCCACTGCCCGCCCAAGCTGTTTATATAGTCGACCGCCGCCCCCAGCCCGATGGCCCCTTCAATGTTCGGCGTGCCGGCCTCGAACCGACCGGGGCCGGATTGATAACTGACATCACCCTGCCCCACTTTGTTGACCATGCCGCCACCATAGCGATAGCTCTGCATCGACGCCTGCAGATCACGCCGCATGTACAGCACGCCAACCCCCGAGGGGCCGAACATCTTGTGCCCGGAAAGGGCGAGAAAATCACAACCGATCTGCCCGACATTGACCGGGATATGGCCAACGGTCTGCGCCGCGTCCAGCAGGCTCAACGCCCCCCGTGCCCGGGCGATCTGACAGATCTGCCTGACGGGTTGCACGTTGCCGGTGACAT
Organism: Pseudomonas sp. JV245A; assembly: GCF_032424515.1. Taxonomy (NCBI): domain Bacteria; kingdom Pseudomonadati; phylum Pseudomonadota; class Gammaproteobacteria; order Pseudomonadales; family Pseudomonadaceae; genus Pseudomonas; species Pseudomonas sp. JV245A. The sequence goes on along the minus strand of NZ_VYKE01000005.1, from coordinate 91,393 downwards.
TCGATGCGTGGCAGACCGCGACCAGACGGGCCGGATCGGCGGCGAGCAACGAATCCAGATGATCCAGGTCGATACAACCGTTCTGATCCAGACGGGCAACCGTGACTCGACACCTGGACAACCAGGGCAGGAGATTGGAATGGTGCTCCAGGGGCGAAACCACGACATGGTCGCCATTGCCCAACGCCAGCCCATGGGCGAGCAGATTGATCGAGTCCGTGCAATTGGCGGTAAAGACCACTTCATCGGCGCTGCACCCCAGAAAGCAGGCCAGCTTGTTGCGCGACGACTCAAACAGTTGGGTGGACAACTGAGCATACTGATGATTGGAGCGCCCGACATTGCTACCGGCATGCAGGTAAAAATCAGTGATGGCGCTGATCACCGACGCGGGTTTCAACGAGGTGGATGAACTGTCCAGGTAGATCCGCTGATTATCCCGAAAGAACGGAAAGTCACTGCGCGCATCCGGCAACACCATGCATTTCACATCCAAGGCTTGCATAACATTCTCTCTTTTTTTATTGAGGGACGACTCTTCACGGACCCGCTATTTGATAATCGCGAACTTTCCCGAGGCTTGTGGCGCAATGCTTGGAACGGCCATTGATTCAACAGTACGCATGCGGCCAAACCAGCCACGCAGGCACCGCTCAACGGCCGGCAGGTCGGCGTCGTATTCCGGGACATCGGAAACGTAAAACAGCGTGACCTTGTGCTCGGTCACCTGCAGTTGATACTGCCGGACCCAAGGCGCGGAAACGGCGAACAGCTCATCAAGATCGGCGAGGGTCTTGAGCTCCCCATCATCGGTCACCAGGCAGTCCCTGATACGGCCATGCAGCTTCAGCAAAGGAATGTCATCCACGGCGCCGAAGACCCTATTCGACCACTCACCTTCCGGCACTTCGACAAGATCCCCGGTGGCATAGCGCAACAAAGGCATCAGCGGGTTTTTCCAGGACGTGACAATCAACTCGAACAGATTGCGCCGGGCCAGGTACGGTTTGAGTTCGACCAATGTGTCGTGGCCACAACGGACGAAAGTGCCACTGCGGTTCTGCATGAACAGTACGCCCAGCTCCGTCGAGCCATACATGCTCAGAACCGGCAAACCATAGGCGCTCTCGATGAGCCGGCGAACATTGGCGGTCATGTACTCGTAGGAAGCTGCGATGTAGTCAGGGATGTACAGAGGCTCAGTAATCCGGTACTGCGCACGCTTGCTCAGGAAGATCGCGAGATAGGTCGGATCTATCTCCAGTAGCTTTGGCGCAAACATCCGCAGTTCCGCATCAATGCGCTGGATATCGGTGAGCGTCCAGCGCGTAGGGTCCGGATGCGTATTGAGGCTCAGCACCCCATTGTGGATGCGCTGCTGGTAGTCCGGGTCGTCAAGAAAGCACGACACCGCGGAACAGGCCGCCGTCGTCAGTACTGCTTTCCTGTCATGCTCCATCGAATAACCAACCATGTCCGCCACCCGCTGATAGGCGCGCGTGAACTCACGTCCCCACCAGCCCTTGTAGCGAATGATCTGGAGAATCTGGGAGCTGCTCCCGGAGGTATTGGCGAACTCCACATCGCCGCCCTCGATGCCGACACGCATCGCCTGGGTCATGAAGTTTCCAGGAAACCCGGAAATGATTGCCTTCTTGTCCAGCAGCGGAATACCGGCGGGGTCGCCCGCCTTGAAGAATAAATCGAGGCGCTTCATCAAAGGCTGATAAAGGGGCACCTGGAAGTGTTCAATTGACATGTTGCCGACTCCTTGTGGCAGCCTCACTGGCGAATGTTTTCCATATCTGCAGGTGCTCGGGATGATTGAGCAGGGTCTTTTCTATATGCCCCTGCAGCCCCAGGACGAAATGCTCGTGACTGGCCAGCTCGACCGCCTCGATCACCCCATCGGCAGCCCTCGCGCAGGCTCTCAAGCCTGGCGCCAGGCGCTTGATCGCCTGGTGGTGCACCGACGAAACGCTGAAACTGCGCTTGTCGATAATCCGATAGAGCCGGCTCTGCGGGTCGACGTCCACAGGGTGATAGTTGATCCAGCCATCGGGGTCGATCCCGTGCTCGACCCCTCGATCGGGGATCTCCTGATACAGCGAGCCGCCTTCGGCAACGTTGATCAATTGCAGGCCTCGGCAAACGCCGAGAATCGGTAGCTGTCGTGACCTGGCCTGCCGGTACAAGGCCAACTCCAGTACGTCACGATCCTTGTCGGGACTGAGCATCAGCGGCCGCTTGTAAGGCTCGCCAACCCCTGATACCTGCGCCGAATAGCTGACCTCGCAATCCTCGCCGTAATGGCTCGGACAAAGGTCCTGACCGGAGCCCAGCAACAGTCCATCGGCCATGGCGAACAGGCGCTCCAACGCCTCAACGGGCATCCCCGGCACCACCACCAGCGGAACACAGCCCAGGCTGATCAGCAGCTCGGTGAAACTGCAATTGAGAACATTCATCGCCAAGGCAGCGGAGTGATTGATAGCCAGCCGCTGGCGTGCGGCGCTGATGAGAATAACGGGCTGCATCATTCAATTCCCTGAATAGGTACCTGCACAGCGCCTACGCGCAGTGCCCAGGCTTCATGGCGTCGGCGTCAGTGACTGGCGCGCAGGCAGCGCATCGAGGTAGCTGGCAATCGAGTCCAGCTTCAGTCGGTCATAGGAGTAACGCTGGTCCGGCTCGGTATCGGGCATCTTGGTGCCGGCACGCATGGCCGATTCGACGAAGATGCCCAGCAAGGGATTGACCTCAAGGACATAGAACTTGCGGTCGGCGGTCGACTGCACCATGTCGACGATCGTCCCATTGATTCCCAACACCTGGGCGGCCTTGAGCGCAACTTCAACTTCGCCCCCCAGGATGCGCGGCGTCATTTCACCGCCCGCGGAAATGTTGGTCTTGAAGCTGTGTTTCTTCTTGCGGCTGTAGCCGCCCATCAACTCGCCGTTGAAGATCTCGACCCGACAATCGTAATCGCCAAACTCGATGTATTGCTCAACGTAGTAATCACCGAGAAAGTGCGCCGTCGCCTGGATGAAGTCGATGAACTGTTCAGCCTCCACAAAGCGCATCACGCCCACGGCCCCATGGCCCGAGCGGGGCTTGTAGACCAGGCTGCCCCAGCGCGCAAAGAGTTGGTGAATGACCGCATCATCAATCTGGCTACCCAGCAGTGCGGAGTCGGGTACGTTCACTCCATGCATGCGCAACAGCTGGTTGGCCTTGAACTTGTCGCGACAGTTGAAGAATGAAACACACTCGTTCACCACTACTACGCCGCTGTCTTGCAACGCCCGAAGAATATCGGCCTGATACGGCGACTGCTCATCGGCGTTCATATGAAACAGGGCATCGAACTCACTGAGGCAGCGCCCACAGGCGGTATAGACCTTCCCGGAAATGACATGGCATTGGCGCATGTCGAAATCGGAAAAAACCACAAAGCCTTTTTCCTCAAGCAACTCACGAAGCATTTGCTTGGGAATATGGCCGTTGTCGTTTTCATACATCCACAGTACTACCGAACGACGACTTCTGGCTGAAGTGCTCATCGCACAATCTCCGCGTTGCTATCTGCTACCGAGGGTGGGCATGGCGTGCCGTGGCACGCCATGCATGATTCAGAGAATGACCGAGAGCGGGTCTTTGTAAGACTCGCGCTGAGTCAGGCCATACCACCAGCGACGAACGTTCTCATAGTTGAATACGATGCTTTCGCTCTGCGCCTTGAGGATGTAATCGGTGTACTGGACAAACGCCAGGTCGGCCAGGGACAGCGAGTCCCCCACCAGGAATCGCCCCTCCTCGCCAATGGCGTGATCCATGGCGGCGTAGATGGCGTTCAGCTTCTCCTCGGCCTCCTTGACCACTGCCTGGTCAGTCTGCCCGCCGTACATGGGCAGGAACAGCTTCTGCCAGACCAGGGCATAGGCCTGGGGCGTGAAATAGCTGGAGTCCACGCTGAGCCACTGGTCCATCCGCGCTATGTCTTGCCGGTCCTGTGGAATCAACGAAATGCCGGGCAGGATCGCCTCCAGATAACGGTTGATGGCCTGCGACTCATAAAGGGTCAGGTCACCGTGGATCAGCACCGGAACCTTGCCGAACGGGTTGAGACTCAAGTGCTCGTCCGACTTGTGCGCACCGGTCCCCAGGTCGATGCTGACAAACTCCACCGGCGTGTTCTTTTCCTTCAGAACCATCAGCACACTGCGGGTGCAGGCGCTGTTTTCGTTGCCGATCAACTTCATGCTGCGCGCCGTCATTTACCCATCCCCATTTGCGACCCCATGTCCAGGGTATTGCCAAAGGTCCAGCCCTTGCGGATCACATTGCCGTCAAAGTAGGCAATATCCATGTTGTCCACGTTGACCACGCGGTTGGATGCCGGGATGCCTTTGAGAGGCCCCTTGTGCGTCGCGGTGAAGATCCCCTGGTGAATCACGAAGTCCCCTACCGACCACATGTTGGTCATGTTGATGGACGCATCGGGGAAGGCTTCGGCCAGCATCACGAAATCGTCCCGCGAATGGTCCTTGCCCACGGCCAACCCGGGGACCATCTGGTCATCCCATTCGATATCGTCGCTCATGCAGTCGAGCCACGGCTCCAACTGCTTGCTCAGCAGCAGTTCGTTGTAGTGGCGCATCTTGGCCAGGTTCTCGAAGCGCGGCTTCAGCGTCTTGCAGTCATAGATCTCACACGGCTCGGTCAGTGACGGCACGCTGCGCCCCTGATCGTCGATCACACCGAGCTGGATCAGCAGGGTGTAGGGGTCCTCGTAGGTGTGTTCCTTGGTCACACGGAAATCACTGTCGAACCAGAACAGGCTGGCAGCGATCAGGCCAACCTCCTTGTTGCTCGGCTCAACGCCCATGTAGGCCTGGGCGTGCCGCCCCTTCCAGCCCCACACGGCGATGAGCACATTGTCCTTGAGAAACAGGATGCGGTCGGCCAACTGCATGTCGGCGAACGTGCCCTGCCACTCCTGGTAGTGCTCGAGGATCTGCGTCACGCCAATGCGGTCAGGCTGTCCGGGAGATTTGCGAATGGCATCTGCCGCGTACAAAGATGCCAAAGACTTGTAGTCCTTAGTACGGACCGCAGTCAGATAACTCTCACGAAATAAGGTTAGGCTCATCTTTATTACCAACTTTGTGAATGAATGGGTTCAACTTTGCACTGCAGCAGTACTTCAGGCATCGGGTCATCACTGGGGGACTCGAAGTCCATGCCAAAGATTTCCTTGTTTTCCTGCTTTATCCACTTGTCAAAGGGATGCTGGGAGCTCGCCAACTTTGCGAATGCCGCATTCAAATCTGGCGCCGCCAAATAACAGATAAACAGCTCCATCTCGCCAAAAGGCTGCAGGAACCAGTTCTCCTCCACCGTATCGAGGCGCTCCAGAAACTGGCGAAAATCGGCATTGCGTTCATTGCGGATCAACTGGGCAAACTTCAGGAAACGCTCTTTCTTGTCACCGGGTAAAGGCACCGCAAAAGCCATGGTCTGCATAAAACACCTCAGTTGCGCTTGATAAACTCTAGGCACACACCCGGTTCGGAAGTCATGAACAACCGGGCTTTCAATGTCGGTTCATTCCCATCCACTGCGCGCAACTCATAACGTTGCGCAATACGCACCAGAATCGTCTTGCCCTCGCCCTCGGCCAGATGGATACCGATGCACTTTCGAGCGCCCGCGCCAAACGGCAGGTAGGCATACTTGTGCACATGCTTGATGCGTTCCGGTGCAAAGCGTTCCGGGTCAAACTTCAAAGGCTCTTGCCAATATTCCGGATTGCGATGCAGGCCCCACTGGGCAACGATGAAGTCCGCGCCCTTGGGAAACAGATAGTTCTGGTACTGATAGTCTTCCAGCACCACTCGGCTCATGCCCCAGGAAGACGGATAGAGCCTGAGGGACTCCTTGAATACCCAGTCGGTGTAATCGAGGCGCTTCAAATCTTCCAGGGTGCAGAGTGCATTGCCGAGTTCAGCCTCGACTTCCTCATGCAGCCTCTGTTGTTCCCGTGAGTTGTTCGCCAGCAGATAGAGGGCGAATGCCACGCCGTTCGCGGTGGTTTCATGACCGGCCAGAAACAGGTTCATGACTTCATGCCGGAGTTGGATATCCGTCATCCCCTCCCCGGTGTCTTCGTACACCGCAGACATGTACATCGATAACAGGTCGTTGTGCTGGACCGTCTTGTTCTGACGACGATCGTGGATGATGGTGTAGATGATCGCGTCGATTTTCTTCTTGGCGTTCTCATACGCCTGCTCATCGGTGGCGCTGATGCTCGCCGGCGACCACAACTTCAGCAGCGAATACTCCTGCAAGACCTCAAGGGCCGCGGTGACATCACTGGAAAAACGCAGAATGTCCGTGGAGAACAGACACTTGATGACAATCCGCAGGGTTAGCTTTTTCATCTCCTGAGTTGCATCGAGAACACCTTCGGACCGAGCATCCCACTCATCGAACATCTCGTTGATGCATTCGTGAAATACGTTGCCGAAAGCGTCAACGCTGCGTTTGCTGAAAGAAGGATTGGCAATCTTGCGCTGACGCTTCCATTCATCACCGATCAGCGTCGACAGCCCATTGCCAATAGCCGGGCTGATCTTTTCCATGGTCTCGGCGCTTTTTGAGAAAAACCGCTCGTCACCAATCAGCATGCTTTCGATAAAGGGCGCATCGGCGATGAGATAACCGTTGATGCCCCGCAGGTAAACGATATTCCCGTACTTTTCCAACGCCCGCGTGGTCAGGCCCAGGGGGTCCTTCAACATGTAGGAAGGGTCATTGAACTCGGGAGAAACATCATCGCTGCCCGGCACCACATCAAAGCCGGTACCAACCAGGAGTGCCGCTTCCGTCGCTTGCGGCAAATCGCCCTTCCTCAAGTCTTTCAAATTACTCATAGCTGGACACTCTCATAGTTATCACGATTTACAGATAAGACTCTTGGCTCACCATTTACAGCAAAGAAGTTAAGCGACCAGGACACTTCCAGATTCAGGACGTGGTGCCACCAACCGGCCGGCAAATACAACATATCGCCAGGCCGCAGTTCGCAAACAGTGGATACCGACTGCTGATAATCCGGAAACTTCTCCGCCTGGTAGTTTTCCGGATCAACCCGACTTGGCTCATACATCAAGTTCCCGCCAACACTGGCCGGGTAGAGAAATCTCGTTTCACTGGGGGCATAAAGGCGTATTTTCTTGCGCCCTTTCAATTGCACCAGAAAGTTATCCACCATATCCCTGTGCAATCTCAGCCCGGTACTGGCCGGACCTATCCACCATCTTGGCGTGTTGAATACCTCGCGCGCGAAGACACTCGGAAAACAATAGGTATCGTCCAATGCAGGCGGTACGGTATTGGCCGCCATATAACCGCTGACAGACGCTTGCGCGGCATACAGGGACTCTACATATTCGGCAAACGAGGTTTTCCGATACTTGGGTGGCTGAGCATTTTCCAGATCGTATTCTTCAAGAAGAAGACTCACGTCCAGGTTACCCACCCGATTGACGATATGCCCCACAGGCATTGAGAAGATCGGCCATGAAACTGCCGCATTGCGCACAATGACCGGTTCTCCACGGCGTAAATAAGGTTCGATATCCCTTTCATCAGCGATCACCTGGCAAAACGGAAAATCCTTTCCTTGAGTACTACGAATCCCCAGTTGAGCAATGCGCTGAGCGTCGACCAAGGCATTGTTGAAAATAAAATTCAACAGCTTCATCACATCGACAGCAATAGCGGAGTGGTCGTTGTCTGCGCTAATCAACAACTTCCCGGTATTGAACAGCGTCAGCGGGTCATCGACCTTGTTTGCCAAAGCCTGGAGCGTCATGTCACTGAGCACGATGGTGGCGCGTGGTGGGTACTCCTGCGCGGTAAACGACCAGCTCAGTGTTTCAGAAACTTTCATGCAGCCCAGATGAACTCCAGACTCAAGTTGCCAGTGATAGCGTCCCTGCAGGCCACGAAGTGCCCAGGCAGGAACTTTTTCACTCAATGTCTCGATCAATCGAAGGTTGGAAACTGCATTTGCCAACATTGCATAGGCTCCCTGCCAGGCCAGATCAAAGCTCAAACAACAGATCCTTATATTCGTGTCTGAATACAAGACCTATTGCATACTCGATATACCGCACAAACAGCGCGGCATAACCTTTGCTATCAGGTGCTAGATGTTCTGCAAGCTCGATCCACTCTCCAGCATTGGAGAAACGCGCATAAAACAACTGCGTGAACACATAGTCACTGGACACGGGCTTCACACCGGAAAAATGCTGTTTACCGAAAAATGATATAACCGGCTGAATGCTGCTTGAATTTCGCCCGAACAGTTCAAGCAGCCAAGCGTGATAAACATCTTCCTGCAATGCTCTGTCATCAGCGGCCTCACGACTCAGCAACGCCTTGATGTCGCTGGGCAAGAGTCGCGCCTGGGCATCCCGGCCAAGCAACTTTGCCAAGTCCGTCCAATACGCCGAGCAGTCATCAAGATGTTGCTCCAGATAGAGCGCTATAAATTGGCTGAACGACTTATCTTTGCGATGAGCCTGGCACATCAGGGTGTTGGAGACGTAGTTGAAAAAACTGTATATCCGTTCTCGATCTCCCAGAGCACTCACCAAAAACTCTGGAAAATGAAAGGTAGGCCATTTGGAGTCGGTGGCGATAACACCATCACGACCAAAGGAGTAAGTGGTATCCCTCGCAACAAAACCCTGAGTCCGACCTATGCCAAATACTCGAGTACTGGGAATCACATACCCAGCCTCGTACTTGTTTGTCAGTCCACTTTCTTCGAGAAATGCCAATGTGCGAGCGATGGTGTATCTGTCCGCATGCGCATTCCCCAGAAAGAACGAGATGAGATTGGAGTACTCAATTGGCGCACTGGCGGTAAACTTCGCCTGCTCTTCCAGCTTTCGCGTTCTTTCCTCATGAATTTCCGCACGTATCGAAGACAGGCTTTTGAGAAAGGTAACGGCCTGCTCTCTCTTGTACGGCACCTTCGCCCGCTTCAGGTTATCTTCGTCCAACGAAAGAATATCGTTCATGGCGCCGGTGTAACCGGCACGCATCATCGTCTTCAGCTCATCGTGACCCAGCGAAGGCAGCGAATATCCTGACCATTTAATCTGACGCTTCTTATAACGCTCATTAAGACGAATCACCCGCTCGGCCAGCTCCAAGGCGAAACCAGCACCACCGATATTCAGTTCAGAGCAGATAAACCAGAAGTCATAAAGATCGTTCTTTAATAGAAACTCCAGGTCAGCTTCGACCACATCCAGATTACGCTTGTCAATCCGCTTGCCCTTGACGTCAGGTTCAACACAGAAATAGCACTGAAACGGGCATCCACGCGAAACCTCCACAGCAATGGTCGGTGGCGTTTTCGACTGTAATGCCGGCCCGTAAAAGGCCTTGATTTCGTTAACGATATCCAGCCGGTACTCGGTCACTTCGGCTGGCTTGTAGAAACCGACATCGTTATATAGGTACTCAGCCCCGTTCTTGTGAATCAGTCCAGGCACAGCCCCCAGGTTTCGGCCAGAGAGAGTGTCGTTGAAGGAGCGAAAGAAGCCGTCTGGACAGCCCTGCAAGCCAAGGTCGATTTCCAGATAGTTAGCCAACTTTCTGGCATGAGTGGTGAAACCAAAGCCACCCATGATGATAGGTGCATCCGACAACTCCCTCACCAGGCGAATCAGGCGCCTGCTGTCTTCAACGGGGTAATAGGTTCTAAAGTAATTCCCAGGCTCGCCATCTACCGCATCATAGTTGGAAAGATCAAGGGAGTCCCCTTGCCGCAGATGTATACCAATCATCTTCGGACGCTGGGTCTTTATCACGTTTTTAAGATATTCGTACCAATGTTCAACGTACAGCAAATCAATACGTGTGACCCTGATATCGAATCGCCGAGCAATCTCACTAATCTGAACAAAGGCATACGGATATATCGGACGCCACGGCAAGTTACAACAATTCAGCAATAAGAAATCGGTTTCCTGCATACTCACGGCGCGTCATCCCTGTACAACAGTGCAGAAAGCTATTTAGCTGGCCAAGAACATTGGCAGTTTGAAAACCGCCTTGCGTGAATTACAGCCCTGACAAATCTCCATATTTCCCAACTGTTTCACCCTGCTTTTCACAATCTTCTTCAGGTTGTCATTATCAATATGGCCAATATTTGATACGTGCCCAAAATCCTGGAAACAACCGAGTATCTCGCCGGTATAACTGATACTGACGCTGCCATCGCCAATGGCACAAAAGTTTCTATTTTCAAGGGTACCCAGCAGGGCATTCAGCATGAATTTGACCTTGCCCATGCCTGTTTTGTACTCGCTCTCAGACAGGTTCAAACCCAACTCGCGCACAAGTTTCTGACGGTATTCACTTTCGAGTTTGGCGTTGATATCCCCGCCTCGGTTCCAGAGCGGGAACAGATAGATCCGCTTGAAACCCAGGCTACGCAAATGTGCGACGGTCGCTGGCAACGTACTATAGATCGCCGGGCCGCCAGTCAAATGGACAATGACCTTATCCGCCGCGGCCTCGGCCAACGCAGCAATGTTGCGCCAGATCTTCTCGTGGTTCAGACCAATGTGAACCTTATCGAAAACCTCTTTCTGAATAGAACTGACAGATAGCCGGATGACATCAACGTTTTGTACACAGGCATCTATATTGCGCTGATTGAAAGTGACTGCCGTTGTTGTCACGTCAGTCAAGACTCCAGAGCGACGCATCATTCGCAAAAGCTCATGAAACTCTGGATGAATGGTCGGCTCCCCCCTGCCCGCCAAGTCAAGTTCCCAGACATAGGAAGGGTCTATCTGCGAAACTATCTTATCCATGGTCTCAAGCGAAATAAAACCATAGTCCTTGATCACTGAGCGGGGGCACATACTGCATGCTGCTGGGCACGATGGCGTCGCCTCAACATTGACAAGTACCTTCTTAAGCACGGGCAGTTCTCTCCATTGATTTTTATATTCCCTGTGGAGCTCATCTAGACTGCCGTCGCGTTCAAACAGCGCAGCCCGTCCGTCCTTCAACAATCTAGAGACATTACCGCTCATCTGTAACTACCACTATTGGTAGGTACTCAGCGAGACGAAGTCTTTACTCTTTCTATTCCGGCAAGACGCCATCGGACAAGTTGCTGGCAAGCGCCCATTGCCACATCTTTTTTCTGACGCCAAACTTACATCTACGCATGTTTCATATTTATAAACTTGATTTCCATCGTAGAACTGGTCAGATTCGCGACGCAACTCGATGTCACCGCAATACGAAAGATGACTATACAAGGAGGGTATTTATGAAAAGCTGGCAAGATGACTTACTGATGATAACGGACCTGAAACTTTCCGAAGCTCAAATAGTCAAGCGAATTCAAGATGCGGCTACAACGCTTGAATTCGAGTACTGTGCTTACGGGCTACAGGTGATTTTTCCCGAGGAGAAAGTCGTGATGTTCAACAACTATCCTCGTCAATGGCAGAGGCGCTACGACACTGAAAACTACCTGGCCACTGATCCAATAGTGGCACAAGGTAGACAATCCCAGGCACCGATCATATGGGAGGACGCGGTATTTCGCGAAGCACCTGTATTTTGGGAAGAAGCGCGGGCAGCTGGACTAAAAGTTGGATGGTCACAGTCAAGTACCAATGCTGCCGGTGCAGCCAGCATGCTATCACTCAGCAGATCGTCACAACCCATCACCCGCCAGGAACTGGATGCCAACGAAATAAAAATGCGCTGGCTGGTAAGTGTGGCTCACATCACACTTTCAAACCGGATCAGCACACGTCTTGCCAACCCCTACGAAGTTAAGCTGACCTCCCGTGAGAAAGAAGTTCTAAAGTGGACCGGCAGCGGCAAGACCTCATTTGAAATATCCTGCTTGCTGGCCATTTCAGAAAACACGGTAAACTTTCATATCAAGAACTCCATTCTAAAACTAAGCGCCGCCAACAAAACTGCTGCCGTTGTCCAAGCATTCCTCACAGGACTACTGATCTAAATAACAATAATAGAAAATAATAAGACAAACCCAAACCGAAAACTTTCTCTGCCTTCACCTTCCCCTTTTGCACCTCAGTCTCAGGAACTCTTCTGCTCTTGAGCCATGCTGGCGCCGGCTGCCCATACCTCCTGTCCGGCGACCAGCACTAATACCGCAAAGCCTTTGCCCGGCAAAAAAAGCCACCTACCTACCAATAATGGTAGGTACCCGGCTTTACTCGCTAATTTACGATCACGCTCGACTTGAACGCCGAGGATGTATGATGCGTATTTTTTCCGGAAATGGTAAAGCATTAGGCTCGCAGCTAAAGCAGGACATTGCTTCTTATCGTTATAAGGTATTTGTGGAAAAGCTCGGCTGGCCATTGGATTGCCCCGATCAGTTGGAACTCGACGAGTTTGACCGGGATGACACGCTTTACCTCGCGGCCAAAGATGAAACAGGCGCCATTGTGGGGACAGCACGCCTGCTACCCACAACCCGCCCTTATCTATTATCGGAAGTATTTCCCGACCTGCTGGGTTCAGATCAGCCGCCCTCTCAAACTCATGTCTGGGAGTTGTCCAGGTTCGCCGCTGTATCGCTCGATAAAGAGACCGATGTTCTGAATGCCTACTCTTCCTCCCACTCAATGTCGCTGCTGCTTGAAGCCTTCGAGTACGCCAAGTCTCTGGGGGCACGCAAACTACTGACGGTTTCGCCGAGTGCGATCGCACGGCTGCTGATCAAGAGAAAGTTCAATATTCGGCGCCTCGGCCCCTCCAGGATCAGTGAGGGGCTGAGCATCATGGCCCTGGAAATCGACCTGTCTGCAGTACGCAGCCATTAAGCTAGAACGGCCCAGGAGCTCCAGCGCAGCGCCTGGGCAAGCACGGGTTTATGCTGGCCAATCCAGCCTGGGCAAGCCACACGCTGCGGGCTGAAAGGCCTTCAACGATCGCAGGATCGCATCTGCGTGGGCAAACTTGCTATCGGCCATCGCCGGATCGGGCACTGCGATCACGCTCATGCCAGCGGCCCTGGCCGCGGTCACGCCAAACGGCGAATCCTCGAACACCAGACACTCGGCCGGAGCCACCCCCAGGCGGCGGGCAGCCGTGAGGAAGATATCCGGCGCCGGCTTGGCCGCCGTCACTTCCGGATCGTCGGCGGTGACGATGGTGTCGAATAGCGCGAACCAGTCGCCATGGCGGGTGGTTTTCTCGCCGAACGACATCTGCGACGAACTGGTGCCCACGGCAATGGGAATCCGGTGTTCCTTCAAGTGCCGCACCAGCTCTTGGGCCCCGGGCATGGCTTGGGCGCGGGGAAAGCGCTCACGCATCAACGGTTCGCGCATCACCAGGAACTCTTCGGCGCTGATGGGCAGGTCCAGGGCCTGGACCACATAGTGCGCCAGGTCGCCGGCTCCCCGGCCGATGATGTTCTGCTTGATGGTCCAATCGTAGGTGCGGCCATAACGCTCGGCGATCAACTGGGTGATCTCGGTGTAGATGCCCTCGGTGTCCAGGAGCAAGCCGTCCATGTCGAAAATGACGGCCTTGATCGGCCCCAAATCATTCAACTGTGCATTCATCGCATCTGATCCGTTAGCAAAAATACATTCCAGGGAGCGGCTCAGGTACGGCCAGTTCTTCTTGGCAATTCATCAATTAAAGGATTCAGCAGCATAGCGGCGGGCTTGGGTCGGGAGCAACCGAGGGGGCTGGACGGCGGTTGCTGCGGACCTTAGTCGACTGCACCAGGCGGGCTCTTGTCGCCTTCTGGCGCCTCTTGCAGAGGTACGCGTGCATCGTCCTGCAATGAACCGGGGTCTTCATTCCCGGGGTCGTTGATCACCTCCGGCTCGTCGGAAGCGGGCTGTGCCTGGCCTGGCGTCTCGCGGTGCATGATCGTCTCCTTGAACATCGGGACTCAGAGCCTTGAGTATGGCGAAGCCAGGGGCAAGCCACACAAAAAACCCGGCGCAGGGCCGGGTTTTCTTCAGGCAAGGCAGAATCAGTGACGCTTCTTGTGACCCATGCTGCTACCCAGGGCGCCACCGGCCGCGCCGCCGATACCGGCGCCGACGGTCGAGCCGGTGCTACCGCCCAGACGATTACCGATCAGCGAGCCACCGGCCGAACCCAGGCCACCACCGATGGCCGCCTTGGCCCGGCTGCCTTTGCGCGCCCCGGCCGCACTGCCTGCCGCACCGGCAACACCCGCGCCGATTGCCGCCCCGGTACTGCCACCGAGCTTCTGCCCGACCACATTGCCCAACGCCCCACCAAGCCCGCCACCAATGGCCGCAGTGCCATCGCCGGCCATAGCGCCTTGAGCCAGCAGAAGTCCCACAACCAGGGCAGGTAAAGTTAAACGCATGACTTGAACCTCAAAGAAAGACTGTCGGACTGACAAGAAAGCCCAGCGCCACGCGGCCCAATTCGAGCTATCGCGGCCGCACCCGGTTACTCCCAGGTGCCTTGGACAGCTGATTTTAAAAGAGTTTTATCCCCGCGCAAAAAAAAGCCCGCTGGGGAACGGGCTAGGGATGCTGCTTTTAACGGATGGTTCGAGCCTACTCAGGCAAATGTGAAGATTATGTGAAAAGAGCCTGTCAGTGGGAGCAACACCAACAGACCTTGAGCTTCACCTATCCCGAGGCATCTTCAGCTCACCTTACCGAAATGTTCAGACCGGGCCGCTGGCAGGCAACGCCTTGGAACGTTACCAGTGCAACGCCCCGATCTCCGCCACAGAGGCTCGAACGCAGTTGCACTCAACGAATGCTGCGGATGCTGCCTTTATTGCCTTTGACCGTGACCGAGACTTTCTTGAAGACGAAGTAGTTTTCTTCACTCACTTCATAACGCGGAGCAACGATCAGATCGGCGCCCGAAGACTTGACTGCCTTGAAAGCCGCAGCGGACTTGACCGCACTGACCGGATCGAGGCCCAGGCCACCCAGTGCGCCACCGCCATCGCCACCGTAAACCACACCGTCGGCAAACTGGCTATCGCCACCGAACTTCAGGAAACCAAACAGGATGTTGACCGACGACTGACCGGAAATCGCTTCGCCCACTACTACATCCGCCTTCAGGTCAGCCTTGACCTGACTGTCGATTGGCGAAGATGGCTGGCTGATGTTGTAGCTGGTGCAACCTGCAGCGGTGGCAACAAGAGTGGACAGTGCGAGGAGTTTGAAAATGGCTTTCACGTTTATTTCCTTATCACGCTACATATAAAAAGCATCATCGCTGGATGCGCAGCCCCGTTTGAGTCGGGATAAGGAACATATCGTTACTTATAACAAATTGAGATAAGAAAATTCCGAAACACACAGAAAACATCTTAATAAATAGCCCAAAAAGCTCCCTAGCGAACAATGGGTCCTCGCCAACCTTTCCCCTGAAAAACCTCCAGGCAATAAAAAGCCCCGCATAAAGCGAGGCTGTCTGCACCCTGCGTTACCTTCTCTTCGGCAACGCCCTGGGGAAAAACATCTTGTTGCTGGCCACAGGCACCGCCGCCTTTCTCTTGCTGACAACTGTGCCAGAAGATTCAACCTCTGCTTCGAATGCAGCCTGACCGCAACGCACCAAGTTGTTGATTGGGAACTCATCCCCGTTGTCTTCAATATAAGCAAGACTCCTCATACCCAGCTCCCTCCAACAACCGACCAGTACCGGCAAGCTCCTGATTGCCTGGAAAATACTGCTCGTCACGGCAAATCAGACTAGACAGTCATTTGCCGACCCGCCGTTCAAAACAGACAGGCGCCGACGAGTGGCTGCACGCCATGGGCGACGATGGATCGCTCCACCTCCCGAACGCACGTAAAGGCTGAAAATGGGCCGGTTGTCGTCGGGTTACTACAGTTGGCATTAAAGCTTTAAAGACCAGCCAGGAAGCATGTGCTCAAGCTCTTCATTACTTCACCTGCCGCCACCATCTGAAAAACCCAGTTTTTTATATCTTTGTCAATAGTGCCGTTGAGCGACTGTGCGGGAAATAACGCGGTGCTAGGCTTTCCTGGCGTCACACCATGCGCGCGCCCGATCTGTTCAGGCTAGTGATAAAGGCAGGTCAGGCTCAGGTACAAGCCGCTTGTCAGATGACTGAAAGGATTCGCACATGAAAAAGTCCATAACTGCTCTGGCCGTATCCGCGACGATCGCTTTCACCGCAACTGTCGCGAACGCTTCCGTACATCCGACCCCGATCAAGGCTCCGCAGACCCTCAATCAGGTGACAGCTTCTACTGATACCCCTTTCGGAACCCAAAAAGCAGCGAGCGAAATCCAGATGGCCAGCCTGGCCAGAAGCTGCTCCGATAGCCGATATTCCTGGTGGGAATATAGCGGTTGGGAAATCGTCGGCTGCCTCATAAGCGGCCAGTGGTAACCCTTCAGGCGTAGCTGGTGCGTGGTTTGCCGAATGAGCGCGCACCAGAGCCTGCTACAGGCTGCCCCGGGGTCAACCCAACACAACTTCCCCCTACCTGCTCGATCGGGACATTTTTCAGACGCCAAAAACCACAAACCCCCGACTTTCTTTAGGAAAGTCAGGGGTTTGTGTTTGTAGAATGTGGCGGTGAAGGAGAGATTCGAACTCTCGATACAGTTTCCTGTATACACACTTTCCAGGCGTGCTCCTTAAGCCACTCGGACACTTCACCGTATCTCTTCAAACCGATTCAGTCTGTCGAGGCGCGCTAATGTAGTCGATCGCTTTTCAGATGGCAAACTTTTTTTTCAGAATTTTCATGCGCTTAAGCTCGATCCCCGGCCAAGGGCAATGCAGCCCCCCATGCAATAAGGCAAACCGGCCATTCTTCAGCCTTGCCCACAACCCTATAGAAGAAACCATGCGTTACCCGCTGTGTGATGCAGGGCCCTTAGCGGCCTCGGGGCTGACTCACCAGTCAGTCATGGCGCTTTACCGCAGCTACCGTGGTGGGTAACTTCTGCAGCACTTCAATACAAGGAATTGCGTCATGAGTGAGTTGATTTCCTACCATCTCGAAGACGGTATCGCGACCCTGACCTTGAGCAATGGCAAGGTCAATGCCATCTCCCCGGACGTGATTGCGGCCTTTAATGCGGCGCTGGATCAGGCTACCGCCGATCGCGCGGTGGTGATCATCACCGGCCAGCCGGGGATTCTCTCTGGCGGCTACGACCTCAAGGTCATGACAGCCGGCCCCAAGGAGGCCGTGGCTCTGGTAACCCTGGGTTCGACCCTGGCCCGCCGCCTGCTTTCCCACCCCTACCCGGTGATCGTCGCTTGCCCAGGGCACGCGGTGGCCAAGGGCGCGTTCCTGCTGCTGTCGGCGGACTATCGCATCGGTGTCGAAGGCCCCTTCAGCATCGGCCTCAATGAAGTGCAGATCGGCATGACCATGCACCACGCGGGTATCGAGCTGGCCCGTGACCGCCTGCGTCGCTCGGCTTTGCATCGCTCGGTAATCAATGGCGAGATGTTCGACCCGCAAAGCGCGGTAGATGCCGGCTTCCTCGATAAGGTGGTAGCGCCCGATGAACTGCAAGGCGCCGCCCTGGCCGCTGCACGCCAGTTGAAGAAGATCAACATGGTGGCGCACAAGAACACCAAGCTGAAGGTGCGCAAGGCACTGCTGGATGCCCTGGACAACGCGATCATCCAAGACCAGGAGCACCTGGGCTGAAACCCGCGGATTTGCTACCTGAACCAGCCCGGCCTTCGCGCCGGGCTTTTTACTGCATGCCTTGCCAACAAGCCGCGACCGCTCTAGATCACCATCGCCAGCCATTGCTGGAAACATGTACTTAAACATCGCCCATCTCCCGGCTGAGAACGGCAATTGCCGAAAACAGTGCACATCCGTACACTGCGCCACCTTTTGTCCCCGGGTGGGCCGTTTAGATGCTGTATCTGCTTCGTATGTCGTTGATGGGCTTGCACTTTATCCTGGCAGGCAGCCTGGGCCTGCTGCTCGGCCTGTGCCGCCCATTCAACCCGGACAACAGCCGACTGTGCGCCCGTCTCTACGCCTGGCCGGCGATGTGCATCCTGCGCTTGCGGGTCAAGGCCGAGGTCGGCCCGCTGATGGACAAACCCCAGGGCTGCGTGATCATCGCCAACCACCAGTCCAACTACGACCTGTTCGTATTCGGCAACGTGGTGCCGCGAAGGACCGTGTGCATCGGCAAGAAGAGCCTGAAATGGGTGCCGCTGTTCGGCCAGCTGTTCTGGCTGGCAGGCAACGTGCTGATCGACCGTGGCAACCCGCACAAGGCCCGGCGCTCGATGCTCACCACCACCCACACCTTGCAGCACAAGGACACCTCGATCTGGGTCTTCCCGGAAGGCACCCGCAACCTCGGGGAAGAGCTGCTGCCCTTCAAGAAAGGTGCATTCCAGATGGCCATCGCCGCAGGCGTGCCCATAGTCCCGGTGTGCGTCAGCAGCTACATCAAGCACATGCGCCTGGATCGCTGGAACAGCGGCAAAATCCTGATCCGCTCGCTGCCCGCCATCCCCACGGCCGGGCTGACCCTGGACGACATGCCCCTGCTGATCGCCCAGTGCCGCGAACAGATGCGCGAATGCATCGCCAGCATGGACCGCCAGCTGCAGGCCGCCTGACCCCGGCGCCACAAAAAGCCCGCCTTGCGCGGGCTTTTATTTGTCCGCGAACTCCCTCGCGGCCAGTGACTCTGATGGAGCATTGCAGGCTAAGCTGCACCTGATCTATCACCGCCCCCTTGATAAGAAGAAGTGAACCGGAACCATGGGTAGAGTTGTTGCTGCCGCCGTCTACAGCGGCGGAAAGAAAGTCACGGATATCAGCCTCGACGAAGGGGCCGCCTGGGCCGCCAAGCCCGGCCACTTCGTCTGGATCGGCCTGGAGGAACCCAACGCCCACGAGCTGGCCAACCTGCAGCGCCAGTTCAACCTGCATGAACTGGCTATCGAGGATGCCCTGGAAAAGCACAGCCGGCCGAAGCTGGAAACCTTCGGCGACGCGCTGTTCATCGTCACCTATTCGCCGGTGCGCGAGCAGGGCAAGCTGGAGTTCATCGAAACCCACATCTTTGCCGGCAACGGCTACATCATCACCGCGCGCAACGGCCACTCGGCCTCCTATGGCTACGTGCGCCAGCGCTGCGAGGCGCGCCCGCTGCTGCTGGAGCACGGTGAAGACTTCGTGCTCTATGCCCTGCTGGACTTCGTTACCGAGAACTACCAGCCGGTCAGCGAAGCCATCCACGCGGAAATCGACGAGCTGGAGCGCAACGTCCTCTGCGACTCGCTGAACGAACGGGACATCCAGCACCTGCACGGCCTGCGCCGCGACGTGCTGCGCCTGCGCCGGCATGTAGCGCCCATGGTGGAGATCAGCGAAGAGCTGCAGAAGCTCAGTTTTCCCTTTATCGACAAGAACATGCGGCCGTACTTCCGGGATGTGCAGATTCACGTCACCCGGCAGATGGAAGACCTCTCGACCCTGCGCGATATCGCCAGCCAGACCATCGAGATCGGCGTACTGCTGGAGGCTTCACGGCAAAGCATCGTGCAACGCAAGTTCGCCGCCTGGGCCGCGATCCTGGCGTTTCCGACGGCGGTGGCGGGGATCTACGGGATGAACTTCCAGAACATGCCGGAGCTGAGTTGGCACTACGGCTACTTTGGCGTCCTGGGTTTTATCAGCGTGGGTTGTGTCGGCCTCTGGGCCAGCTTCAAGCGTTCCGGCTGGCTCTGAAGGAGCGACGGCCCTGCGCCTTGCGGCAGGGCCATGGCCGGGTTCAGGCAGCCTCGGGCTTGTGAGCGACGAAACGCATCATCCACTCCGCCACAGTGGTGCCGTGATGGTCGTGCTCAAGGCTGGCCACGCCCTTCTGGTAGATCTGCTCGCCGAGAAACTCCTGGCGCAGGTCCAGCAAGGCGCGGGAATAGTCGTGGATGAACTCGGGGTGGCCCTGGAAGCACAGCACCTGATCATTGATATGGTAGGCCGCGAACGGGCAGAAATCGCTGGAGGCGATCACCGTGGCATTCTCCGGCAAGGCAGTAACCTGGTCCTGATGGCTGATCAGCAGCGTCAGCTCCTCCACCACCGGGCTCATCCACGGCGCCTTGGCCGCCAGCTTGTAGCTGTGGGTACCGACACCCCAGCCCTGGCTCGCGCGCTCGCTCTTGCCCCCCAGCAGCAATGCCAGCAACTGATGGCCGAAGCAGATGCCCAACAGCTTGTCGCCACGCTCGTAGCGCCCCAGCAGGTAGGTCTTGAGGGTCTGGATCCAGGGATCGGTGCCGAACGAATCGGCCTTGCTGCCTGTCACCAGATAGGCGTCGAATTCCAGGTCATCGCTGGGGTACTCCCCCTGGACCACGTTGTAGACGCTGAATTGGGCAGCGATGGGCTGCTGGGAAAACAGGCGCTGGAACATCTGCCCGTAACCCTGATATTGATCGACCAGTTCGGGACGCAGGATATCGGTTTCAAGAATGCAGATGCGTAGCGACATAAAAAATTCCTGACAAGGCGATGGCAATAATGAACAGTCCAGAGCCTGCCTTGAAATACCACGGCAAGGCAAGCCCCGGATCAGCTCATTGAGCGCCTGTCGGTGTCAGAACAACTGGCCCAGGCGAGCCTTTTCCAGAAGCAGCGTCGGCGGCCGGAAACGTTCGCCATATTGCTCGGCCAGATACTGCGCACGGGCGACGAAATCCTGCACCCCGTACTGATTGATGAACTGCAGGGCGCCCCCGCTCCAGGCGGCAAAGCCGATGCCGAAGATCGAGCCGATGTTGGCGTCCGCCGTGGAGTGCAACACTCCCTCCTCCACACAACGCACGGTCTCGATGGCCTGGACGAACAGCAGGCGATCCCGCACATCCTGGGGCGAGATCTGCCCGTCGGCCTTGTAGAAGCGCGTGCGCAACTGCGGCCACAAATGCTTCTGGGCACCGGCCGGATAATCGTAGAAACCGCCAACGGCCGCCTTGCCCGGGCGCTTGTATTCGTTGAGCAGCAGGTCGATCACGGCAAATGCCGGATGTTCGATGGCCGGCTTGCCCTCGGCCTGCAGGTCCTTGGCGGTCTGCTGGCGGATATGGCTCATCAGGCTCAGGGAAACCTCGTCGGAAATTGCCAGCGGCCCCACCGGCATCCCGGCCTTGCGCGCTTCGGTCTCGATCATCGGCGCCGCGATGCCCTCGCCGAGCATGGCGATGCCTTCGTTGGTGAAAGTGCCGAACACCCGGGAGGTGAAGAAGCCACGGCTGTCATTGACCACGATCGGGGTCTTCTTGATCTGCAAGACAAAGTCGAAGCCGCGGGCCAGGGTTTCATCGCTGGTTTTCGCCCCCTTGATGATTTCCACCAGGGGCATCTTTTCCACCGGGCTGAAGAAATGCAGGCCGATGAACTTGTCCGGGTTCGGCACCGCCGTAGCCAGGCCCGTGATGGGCAGGGTCGAAGTGTTGGAGGCGATCACCGCGTCACCGCCGACCACCTGCTGCGCAGCCCGGGAGACCTTGGCCTTGAGCTCGCGATCCTCGAACACCGCCTCGATGATCAGGTCGCAACCGGCCAGGTCGGCATCCTCGGCGGTGGTGCGGATCCGCGCCAGGGTGGCGTCCCGCTGCTCGCGGCTCAACTGCCCGCGAGCCACCTTTTTCTCCAGCAGCGCCGCCGAGTGGGCCTTGCCCTTCTCGGCCGCCTCGGGGCTGATGTCCTTGAGCACCACCTCGATACCCGCCACCGCACTGACATAGGCAATGCCCGCGCCCATCATGCCGGCGCCAAGCACCCCGAGCTTTTTCGTGACCTGCGGCGACATGCCCTGTGGCCGTGAGCTGCCGGCATTGATCTGGTTGAGCTGGAACCAGAAGGTGCCGATCATGTTCTTCGCCACCTGGCCTGTGGTCAGCTCGGTGAAGTAACGGGTCTCGATCAGTTGCGCGGTGTCGAAATCCACCTGGGCGCCTTCGACGGCAGCGCAGAGGATCTTTTCCGGCGCGGGGAAGCAACCCTGGGTCTTGGTCCGCAGAATCGATGGGGCGATGGCCAGCATCTGCGCAACCTTCGGGTTCGACGGCGTGCCACCAGGGATCTGGTAGCCGCGCACATCCCAGGGCTGCTGCGCGCCCGGGTTGGCGAGGATCCAGGCCCGAGCCTTGGCCAGCAGGTCGTCGCGGTCCGTCGCCAGGGCATCGATCAGGCCAGCTTGCAACGCCTGCTGCGGGCGCACTTTCTTGCCTTCCAGCAGATAGGGCAGAGCCTTTTCCAGGCCCAGCATGCGCACCATGCGCACCACCCCGCCGCCGCCGGGCAACAGGCCCAGGGTGACTTCCGGCAGGCCGACCTGTACCGATTTATCGTCCAGTGCAACGCGATGATGGCAGGCCAGGCAGATTTCCCAGCCGCCGCCCAGGGCCGCGCCATTGATTGCAGCGACCACCGGCTTGCCCAGGGTTTCCAGGGCTCGCAGCTGGCCCTTGAGGGCCAGCACCATGTCGTAGAAAGCCTTGGCCTCGGGCCTGCCGACCTTGATCAGCTCATTGAGGTCACCGCCGGCGAAGAAGGTCTTTTTCGCCGAGGTGATGATCACCCCGGCAATCGATTCCCGTTCGGCCTGCAAGCGCGCCACGGCACCGGCCATGGCGTCGCGGTACAGGGCATTCATGGTGTTGGCGCTCTGGCCCGGCATATCGATGGTCAGGACGACGATCTGGTCCTGGCCTTTTTCGTAACGGATGGCATCGGTCATGAAAGGGATTCCTTGAAGTCGGGGCTCAGAGGCGTTCGATGATGGTGGCGATACCCATGCCGCCGCCGACACAGAGGGTCGCCAGGCCATAGCGCTGGCGCCGGGTTTCCAGCTCATCGAGCAAGGTGCCGAGGATCGCGCAGCCGGTGGCCCCCAGCGGGTGGCCCATGGCGATGGAGCCGCCGTTGACATTGACCTTGGCCGGGTCGATGGCCATGTCCTTGATGAACTTGAGCACCACCGAGGCGAAGGCTTCATTGACTTCGAACAGGTCGATGTCCTCGACCCGCAGCCCGGCCTTGGCCAGGGCCTTGCGGGTGGCCGGCGCCGGGCCGGTGAGCATGATGGTGGGGTCGGTGCTGGTGACCGCCGTGGCCACGATCCGCGCCCGGGGCTTGAGCCCCAGCTCGCGGCCCTTGGCTTCGGAGCCGATCAGCATCAGCGCCGCGCCGTCGACGATGCCCGAGCTGTTGCCGGGGGTGTGCACATGGTCGATCCGCTCCACATGGCTGTAGACCCGTAGCGCCGTGGCATCGAAGCCCATCTGCCCCATCATCTCGAAACTCGGCTTGAGCTTGCCCAGGCCCTCCAGGGTCGAATCGGCGCGAATGAACTCGTCATGGTCCAGCAGCACGATGCCGTTCTGGTCCTGCACCGGCACCAGGGATTTGGCAAAGGCCCCGCCAGCCCGGGCGCGGGCGGCCTTCTGCTGGGAGTGCAGGGCAAAGCGGTCGACGTCCTCCCGGGAGAAGCCTTCCAGGGTCGCGATCAGGTCGGCGCCAATCCCCTGGGGGGTGAAATGGCTGTGCAGGTTGGTCTCCGGGTCCAGCACCCAGGCCCCGCCGTCGCTGCCCATGGGCACCCGCGACATGGACTCGACGCCGCCAACCACCACCAGTTCCTCGAACCCGGAACGCACCTTCATCGCCCCCAGGTTGACTGCCTCCAACCCGGAAGCGCAGAAGCGATTGATCTGCACCCCGGCCACGCTTACATCCCAATCCGCAGCCTGGACCGCGGTCTTGGCGATATCGGCGCCCTGATCACCGATGGGCGTCACACAGCCCAGGACCACGTCGTCCACCTGGCTGGTGTCCAGCTCGCAGCGCTGCTGCAGGGCGCGCAACAGGCCCGCGGTCAGGTTCACCGGTTTCACGCTGTGCAGGGCGCCATCGGCCTTGCCTTTGCCGCGGGGCGTGCGTAACGCATCAAATATCAAAGCTTGGGTCATGACGTCCTCGAACCGCTGTGCAGGGGAAAATGTCGAGCTCCCACCTTAGGCGCGGCAGCGTCGGATTCAATGACCGATGCGCTCAGCCGCCTTGACGCCGACGCTCAGACGAACGGTAGGCAGCTAAGGGCTCTGCCGATGAAGGGTCGCGAGCTGTCTAGCCAGAGGGCGGCCAAGGCACGCCCGGGCCGATATATAGCCTTTTAATAAATCAGAAATATAAA
Source organism: Pseudomonas sp. JV245A (assembly GCF_032424515.1). Lineage (NCBI taxonomy): Bacteria > Pseudomonadati > Pseudomonadota > Gammaproteobacteria > Pseudomonadales > Pseudomonadaceae > Pseudomonas > Pseudomonas sp. JV245A. The sequence goes on along the minus strand of NZ_VYKE01000005.1, from coordinate 67,102 downwards.
TTCATACGAATTGGATCTAAGCCAGAGGATTCAAGGCCCCTAAGGTAGAAACTGTAGGAAGTTCCAGACGGATTCTGCACTGGGGCAAGTAAGAAAAAGGACACATAGCCGGTTCATAGTGACTCGTAATGGAGTTCACCCACCGGCATGCATTGACGCTCAGGAATAACAACAAAAGGCATTCAGCCATGTTCAAGCATTCGAAAGTACGTCAGGCGGGGCTCATTCTTTTCGCAACCACACTGCTGTTGATCTTGCCGAATCTCACCAAAGTGATCGGCTGATCTGTGGCTGCTCGATCAACGAGACGGAAAATTGTCCCCGGTTCCTACCGGGGCACGGACTTGTGTGCCAGTCTTCCTGAGGAACACCAAGGGGAAGACTCATGCGCCATTGGATTGCACTCGCCACACTCCTGAGCGCCTTTCACGCTCACGCCGGAATCATCGACGTCAACCGCGCGGTGGACGAAATCAATGATGGGGCGTTGATCCTCGATCTGCGCAACGAGAGCGACTTTGCCGCCGGCAATGTGCACAACTCGCTGCAGGTCAATCTCGAACTGGAGGACGGCACCGGCATCAGCGCCGAGGGCCTGGCCTACCAGTTGCGCAAAGTGGTGCTGGACCCCAACGCCACCGTGGTGATCTACAGCGACACCAACCAGCACGCCCTTGAAGCCGAAGACACGCTGGTCAAGCACGGCTATTTCGGTATCGTGAACGGCGGCAACTACGAAGAACTCCGGGACGCCCTGTTCGACCATGTGTCGCGACCAGACGACGTGCTTCCCGGCGACGAACCCACTGACGACGACCCGACGGCCATCAATTGAAAGTATTCCTCCTTGGCGCTGCCCTGCTGCTGAGCAGCCCGCTGCACGCCGCGCAACTGCTGATCGACCTGGGCTCCGCCAGCCACACCTGGCAGACCGAAGAACTGCTAATGCACCCCCAGGCCCGGACCATTACCATCAAGGACGATGTGTCCTACAAGCGCGACATGCAGTACCGCGCCGTGCCCATGGCGACCCTGCTCAAGGGCCTGAAGGCCGAAGACCATCTTCAAGCCGTGGCCCTGGACGGCTTTGCCGCGGAGCTCAGCGCCGCGCCGCTGCTTGAACGCCAGGGCGCCCAGGCCTGGCTGGCCGTGGAGGACCCGAGCCGGCCCTGGCCTGCGCTAGCTGCCGACAAACCCAGCGCCGGGCCTTTCTATCTGGTGTGGACCGACCCTGCCGCCGGGCATATCAGCCCGGAGCAATGGCCGTTCCAGGTGGCGCGCATCCAGCGCCTGGAGCCAGTGGCGCAGCGCTTCCCGGCCCTGCTTCCGGATCCGCAGTTGGCGGCCACTGATCCGATCAACCAGGGCTTTGCCCTGTTCCAGAAAAACTGCCTGGCCTGCCACCGCCTCAACGGTGCCGGCGATTCACAGTTCGGTCCGGACCTGAATATCCCCTACAGCCCCACCGAGTATTTCAGCGGCGATTTCCTCAAGCGCTATATCCGCGATCCGCAAAGCATGAGGCGCTGGCCCCAGGCGAAGATGCCCGGGTTCAACAACAACGTGCTGCCGGATCAGGAGCTGGACCTGCTGCTGGGGTATCTCAGGCACATGGCGGGGCGCAAGCAGGTTCCCTGAGCCTTGCGACATCGCCTTTGCCACCTCTGGCGCCTTCGCCGGCAAGCCGGCTCCTAGCGAAAACGCGTGTTACTGCTGGAGCACCCTGGCGTGCATCTGCTCACCGGCGGCGCCCCGGCGCATGCCGCGTACCGGGCAGGCATCCAGGTAGTCCAGGCCCACCGCCAGCTTGAGGTGGCGCTCGGGCCGCGCCAGTTGGTGGGTCACATCGAAGCTGTACCAGGCGCCTTCCAGCCAGGCTTCGGCCCAGGCGTGGCCAAGTAATTGCCCGCTGTCCTCGCGGTACAGATAACCGGAAACAAAACGTGCCGGAACGCCCAGGCTACGGGCACAGGCAAGGAAAGCGTGGGTGTGGTCCTGGCAGACCCCCGCGCGCCCGGCGAAAGCCTGCGCCGCGCTGGTGGCCACGTCCGTTGCCCCAGGCGTGTAGGCCATGAGCTGGTGCAGCCCATGCATCAGGTCGATCAACCCTGTGCGATCACGCCGCCTTGCGCATTGCCGGCCGGCGAACTCGCGCAGTTGAGCATCCGCCTCGGTCAGGCTGGTGAAACGCAGGAACGGCAAGGGCGACTGGCATTCATGCTCGGCCTCGCGCAGCTCATCGATATCCACTTGGCCACGGGCGCCGATGATCACTGCTTCGTGGGGCTCGTCCAGGGTCAGTACGTGCAGGATGTTGCCGAAGGGGTCCCGCTGCGCACGCACCGGTCGTGGCAGATCCAGCTGCCAGCAGAGCACTTGCTGGCGCTCGCTGTCGTGGGGTGTCAGGCGCAGGTACTGGATGCTGGCGCCTACCGGATCGGCGTAGCGATAGGTGGTTTCATGGCTCACGGACAGTCTCATGCCGCCTCCAGATAAGAGCGGTGAATCGCGTTGCCCAACTGGCGCACCAGGGGGATGAAGTCGGTCAGCCAGGCGTGCAGGCCTTCGTCGAGAATCTGATCGATACCGATGTAGCGCAGGCGTGCATCCATCTGCGCCGCCAGACGCTGGGCCGGGCGCCCGTTGTCGCCGGGCAGGCTGGCGAGGATCTGGTCGATCTCCTCGGTACAGGCCCGCAGCGAGCGCGGCACGTCGGCGCGCAACAACAGCAGCTCGGCCACATGCCGGGCGCCGGGGGCCTCGCGATAGACCTCGGTGTAGGCCTCGAAGGAAGACAAGGCCCGCAGCAACGCACTCCACTGGTAATAGGCATGGGCGGTGCCGTCGCACACCGCATCGGCCTGGTCGCCGGCCATCTCGTAGCGTGCGTCCAGCAGGCGCAGGGTGTTGTCGGCGCGCTCGATGAAGGTTCCCAGGCGGATAAAGCGAAAGGCGTCGTTGCGCATGATGGTGCCGTAGGAGGCGCCACGAAACAGATGGGAGCGCTCCTTGATCCATTCGCAGAAGCGGTTCATGCCATAGGCACTGAGGCCCTGGCTGGCGATCTGGTGGATGTCCAGCCAGGTGGCATTGACGTTTTCCCACATGTCGGCGGTGATCCGCCCGCGCACGGCATGGGCGCAGGCCCGGGCCGATCCCAGGCAACTGTAGATACTGGCGGGGTTGGCCGGGTCCAGGGCGAAGAACTGCAGTAGCTGCTCGGCGTGCAAGGCCTGGTGGCGGGCGTGGTAATCCTCCAGGGTGCCGGTGATCAGCAGTGGCATGGCCAGCTCGTGCAGGCCATCGCCGCGCCCGTCCTGGGGCATCAGCGACAGGGAATAGCTGACATCGAGCATCCGCGCCAGGTTTTCCGCGCGCTCCAGGTAGCGTGACATCCAGTACAGGTCCGACGCGGTTCGACTCAACATGGCAGGCTTCCTTAATCCTCGACCACCCAAGTGTCCTTGGTCCCGCCGCCCTGTGAGGAATTCACCACCAACGAACCTTCACGCAGGGCCACACGGGTAAGACCACCGGGCACCACACGGGTTTCACCACCAGAAAGGACAAAGGGCCGCAGATCGATATGCCGCGGGGCGATGCCGCTTTCGACAAAGGTCGGGCAGGTGGACAGCGCCAGGGTCGGTTGGGCGATGTACGCCTCGGGCCGGGCCTTGATCCGTACACGGAACTCCTCGATCTGCGCCGCCGTGGCCGCCGGCCCCACCAGCATGCCGTAGCCGCCGGAACCCTGGGTTTCCTTGACCACCAGTTGCGCCAGGTTGGCCAGCACATGGGACAGCTCGGCGGGCCGGCGGCACTGCCAGGTCGGCACGTTCTGCAGAATCGGCTCTTCGTCCAGGTAGAAGCGGATCATCTCGGTGACATAGGGGTACACCGACTTGTCATCGGCCACCCCGGTGCCGATGGCGTTGGCCAGTACCACAGTGCCCGAGCGGTAGGCTGCCAACAGGCCGGGCACGCCGAGCAGGGAATCGGGGTTGAACGCCAAGGGGTCGAGGAAGGCATCGTCGAGGCGACGGTAGATCACATCCACCGCCTGCGGGCCGGCGGTGGTGCGCATGAACACCCGGTCGTCACGCACGAACAGGTCGGCACCTTCCACCAGCTCCACTCCCATCTCCCGCGCCAGGAACGCATGCTCGAAAAATGCGCTGTTGAAGCGCCCCGGGGTCAGTACCACCACCGTCGGATTGTCCAGGGGGCTGGAGCTTTTCAGGGTATCGAGCAACAGGTTCGGGTAATGGTCGATGGGGGCGATGCGCTGGGCGGCGAACAGCTCGGGAAACAGGCGCATCATCATCTTGCGGTCTTCGAGCATGTAGCTGACGCCGCTGGGGGTGCGCAGGTTGTCCTCGAGCACGCAGTAGCGGCCGTCGCCGTCGCGTACCAGATCAACTCCGCAGACATGGGCATAGACATCACCGTGCAGGTCCAGGCCCTGCATGGCCAGCTGGTACTGCTGATTGGCCAGGACCTGCTCGGCGGGAATGATCCCGGCGCGGATGATTCGTTGCTGGTGGTAGAGATCGGCCAGAAACAGGTTCAGCGCCCGTACCCGCTGGATGCACCCTTGTTCGATGATCCGCCATTCCCGGGCCGGGATGATGCGGGGAATGGTGTCGAAGGGAATCAGCCGCTCGGTGCCCTGCTCATCGCCGTACAGGGTGAAGGTGATGCCGGCACGGTGGAACAGCAGGTCGGCCTCGCGACGGCGGCGGGCCAGGAGTTCGTCGGGGGTATTGGCCAGCCAGCGGGCGAACTCGCGGTAATGCTCGCGAACCTGGCCGTCGGCCCCATGCATTTCATCAACAGCGCTGTGGTTCATGCCGTACTCCCTGTCACCTGCACACCCGGGCTTCGCCAGCCCTGTGCCTTCGGCACAAGCGCCCCAAAATCAGTCCGTTGCAGCCCAAGGCCGATGCCCGCATAACCGATGCATGCGGACCGCCCCTGCCCGGGCCATGGCTGGCACCGGTCTTGGCTATCACCAGCATAGTCAGAGTTGATTTCACTGCCCGCTGGCCACTGGGGATAATCGCGTCCATCGAGCAAACACTTCGCCAAGCCTGATGAAGTCGCTGCTGCAACCTTGATGACACCGATGACAACCGGGTCCGGGCTCTCCCGACCGGTTCCCTCTCCTGACCGGTCTTCCCTTTTAGCCACCCTCTCGGGTGGCTTTTTTTTACCTTGTGCGTGCCCCGAAAACACAATTGGCCGGCCCAGGGGCCAGCCAATTGTCTGTCTCGGTATATCTAGCGCAGGCTATACCAGCCGTCCACGGATCTCCTGTTTCACTCCCCAGCCCTCAATGATGCCGCCCAGGGGCTCGACCACCGCCTCGAAGTCCTGTTCAAAATCCCCGATGCCACCATAGGTGGCGTACATCACCTTGCTCAGTTCCAGGTACCAGGCGCCGTCGTCACGCACGCTGACCTGGGCATTCAAGGATTCACCGCGAAAATGTCCTGCCGCCCTGCGTGCCCGCTCCTCATCCGGAAAAATGGCGTAGAACTCGATGGGATGGAATCGTGAAAAGTCGAAACCGCCTTCTTTCATGCGGCGCAGCACACTGCTGCTGATGTCTTCTTGAACGGCTGTGCTCATGAAACGTCCTCCTCAAACCGATGGATAGACTTTCCGTGTTTCCCGAACCACCGGCCAAAGGGACCGGCATCACGACCCGGGGCGGGTCGTCAGGAAACAAGCATGGAGCTGACAAGATCAGAGCCTAGCGAAGAATTCGCTGATCTCGTTTGCAGATTAGCGCCTTGCTCTGGACGTCGCCAGAAATTGCTGCGAAGCGCGCTCTACCCTCTCTAGATCGGCGTGATACTGAGAATCTGAATGCTGTTCTGCTCTTTCAGGCTCTTGAGGGTGGGATCCTCGGTGCGCCCGTCCAGATCGTTCAGGTCCAGTTCGGCACTCACTGGCAACAACTTGGCCCGCACCAGTTGTGCGGCGCGTTCCATCGTCGGTTGCTGGTCGCAGTCGAAATGCTCGACGGACTGGACACCATGATCGTCAACGAAAGTGACTTGCCACTTTTGCATCAGTGCCTCCTCGATAGCCCCATGAGTGGGCTGACAACATCTCGACCCTGAGCAACGGGCAATCGTTCAACCACGCTACCGGAACACGTCAATGACAAGGCCGCCCGAAGGCGGCCCTGGTAATGCAGGCAAAACTCAGCCGATCAAGGCTTTTCGGCGCGAGCCTTGAGTGCCTTCAGGGTGTTGAACGGCGCATCCACCACGAACTTGTTGGCCAGCCAGGACGGCACGCTGCCACCCGGCTCGGTGTGCACCTGGTAAGTCACTTCCACCTGATCGGCGCCTTTGGGTACGAACTTCCAGTAGCCCTCGACCTGGGCCACCCGCACGAAGCCTTTCTCTTCAGGGATGTAGGTGGGCACGCCCTCCAGTTTGCGGGTCAGGCTGCCGTCGGCCGCTTCGCTGGTAGTGATGTGCAATACCGAGTCACGAGCAGTGACTGGCCACGGGGTGTTGAACTGGGTGTAGGTCCAGCTTTGATCGCCCTCGTGCTTGAGCAGTTTCTGGGTCTTGCACTCGTGGATCCAGGAGCAGGCGCCCGCCACGTCTTCCTGCAGCGCGCGGAGCTTGGCGATGGAGGTCTTCATGGTGGTCACACCACGGTAGGCCTTGTATTTGGAGCCGGCCACTTCACTCAAGGAGACCTTGATGCCGTCTTCATCCTTGGCGGTTTGCCAGTCTTCGGCGTGGGCCGTTGCCGACAACAGCACGGTTAAACCACAGAGCACAGCCATTCGTTGCAGCGAACCCATTGTCTTATTCCTTATTGTTGAAGTTCCGTTCATTGAGAACACTCTATGCCGCGGTCACTTGTTCCCACCAGCCAATCAGGCGGATGGCTTCTTCGCGGCTTTCGCCACACACCTCGGGATCCGCCAGGAACGCCCCACACACCGCCGGCCGCTCCGGCAGGCCGAACAGCCCGCACAGGTGTTCGACAGAAAGATGCAGGCAACGTTCTCCCGCCGGCTTGCCCTGGGGCATTCCAGGAATCGGGGTGCTGATGGAAGGGGCGATGCAGCAGGCGCCACAACCTTCACGGCAGTTCATGAGGAAAAGCTCCTTGCGACAAGCAGAGTGTTGAATGACGCCCGCCAAGAGTAACCGCTAAAACAGCCGTTTAAAATTACTCAAAGAACGGATTTGACGCACAACCGTGCGTGACTGATCAGTCTCCGACAAAGTGTCGAGCCAACCCGTCACAGAAGAGGATGAAGAATTTACTGCTTGAACTCGAAATCCAGGGCCGCGCCTTCGATATCCCGACGTTCCTCGTTGCGCAGCTGCAATTGCATTTCATTGCTGAGCAAGCGGCCGTTGAGCTGGAACGGGCTGCTTTCCTTGGGCTTCTCGCCAAACATCTGCGGCAGCAGCGGCTCGCGCTTGGGTAGCGGCACACTGCCCACCGGCTGCAGGTGCTTGACCATTTCCGGCGGCAGGCTCAAGTCCACCTTGGCGCTGGGCAACGGCTTCTTGATGTCCTGATAGGCCCATTTGGACTTGGGCTTGGCGGGCGCCTTCTTGGCCGCGGACTTGCTCTTGCTGGCACTGGCCGAAGGCTTGGCCTTGCTGGCCGGAGCCTTCTTGGCAGGGGCCGCCTTAGTGGCATGGGCCGCCCCGGCAGCCGGCTTGTCCTGGGAGGAAGCCGCCTGGACAGGAGCCACGAAGGCGGTTCCCAACAGACAGACACTTAACCAGAGGGCAGGTAGAAAGGCTTTCATGAAAGACAGGTAGATCGACAAAAGGTCCTCTATGCTCGCTTGTTGCAGGCCCCATGACAAGCACAGGGCCACACTGATTAAAATCCGCCCGCCGCCTCCTGGCACAACTGGCTGGCAAGCATTCCCAAAGTCATCAGGGCCCGCTCGGCCTCGCGATTCCAGGGCGTACCGCAGTTGAGCCGCACACAGTGGTTGAACTGCTCGGTGTTGCTGAAGATCAGCCCCGGGGCGATGCTGATGCCCTGCTGCAAGGCTCGCACATGAAGCTCCTGGGTGTTGACCCGCCCCGGCAGGCTGACCCAGAGAATGAAGCCCCCGTTGGGCCGGGTGATCTGCGTGCCCTCAGGGAAGTACTGCTGCACCGCCAGCTGAAAGGCGCTGAGATTCTTCCGGTATTCCTGGCGGATGTACCGTAAATGCCGGTCATAACCGCCGTTTTCCAGGTAGGCCGCAACCCCCATCTGGGTGACGCTGCACGCAGAATGGGTGCTGAAGGTCTGCAGGCGCTGGATCTCCTGCTGGTACTTGCCGGCAATCATCCAGCCGATGCGCACGCCGGGAGACAGGGTCTTGGAGAAGCTCGAACAGTAGATCACCCGATCCAGGCGGTCATAGGCCTTGAGGGCCTTGGTACGCCCCACCTCGAACATCAACTCGCCATAGATATCGTCCTCGACCACCTGGATATCGAAATCCGATGCCAGGCGCAGCAACTGCTTCTGCCGCTCCTCGGGCATGGTGCCGCCCAGGGGATTACTCAGGCGTGTGGTCAGCACCAGGGCCTTGATCGACCATTGGTTGGCCGCCAGTTGCAGGGCTTCCAGGCTCATGCCGGTGGACGGATCACTGGGAATCTCGATGACCTTGAGCCCCAGCAAGTCCGCCAGTTGCAGCAGGCCGTAGTAGGTCGGCGACTCCGCAGCAATCAGGTCCCCGGGCCGGGTCAGTACCCGCAATGACATCTGCAGGGCATCGACGCAGCCGTGGGTGATCACCACTTCCGACGGGTCGACCACCACCCCGGCATCGCGCATGCGAATGGCCACCTGACGCCGCAGTGGCTCGAAGCCCGGGCTGAACATGTAACTGAATGCCCGGGGGCTGTGAAACCGGGTGACCTTGGCCAACTGCTGGTGCAGCGCCCGCACTGGCAGATAGTCAACGCTGGGCACTGCGGCCCCCAACGGAAACACACCTTCGCGACGGGACTCCACCAGCACCTGCTGAATGATGCTGCTGCGGGTCACCAGCCCAGGGCGCTCGACCCGGGCGATATCCGGCGTGGGCGCGGTCAGCGCCGGCGTCTGGTGCACGTAGTAGCCCGACTGCGGGCGCGCGCGAATCAGCCCCTGGTCTTCGAGGTTGGCGTAGGCCTGGAGTACCGTGGCGTGGCTGACATTGAGCTGCGAGCTCATCTTGCGTACCGACGGTACGCGCTCCCCCGGCTGGTAGACACCACGGCGAATATCCTCAGCCAGTTGCTGAGCGATACGTTGATAGAGCAAGAGATTGGTCATGGCGCAGCACTCGATTTCACGGCGTTTTATTCTTGTGTGAAACAATACCGGCACAGTTTAGAAGTGTACTGGGACAGTTTCTACAATAGTCGAGGACACGGGGCAGTGAAAAGCATAACTGTAGGGTTTTTGTGAACCTCTTGGCAGGCATAAAAAAACCCGACGCGAGCAAGGCGTCGGGTTTTTCCGTGGCACTGGCGCAGCTTCAGCGAGAAGCGCCCAACTGGCCTTTTTCGTCGGAGAACACGATCTCCACCCGACGGTTCTGCGCCCTTCCCCGCTCGGAAGCATTGGCCTCCACCGGATAGTCGTCGCCATAGCCTTCGACCTGGATGCGTTTTTCATCGATACCCAGGTCCACCAGCACATCCGCCACGGCTTGGGCGCGGTCCTTGGACAGCTGCAGATTGCTCTGGCGCTCGCCGGTGTTGTCGGTGTAACCCTCGATGCGCACCACGCGCTTGGGGTTCAACTGGAGGAACTGCACCACCTTGAGCACAGTGCGGTTCGCCGAGTTCTTCAGCTCCGCTTCGCCGGTATCGAACAGCACATCCCCCAGAGTCATCACCAGACCGCGATCGGTCTGGGTGGTGGCCAGGCTGATGATCTGTTCTTCCAGCCATTTGCCCTGCTGCTGCACGCTGAGCAACTTGGCTTCGCGCAGGGCCAGTTGCAGGCGCTGGCGCTCCAGCTCGAGCTTGGCCGCACGCTCGTTATTGAGTGCCTGTTCGGTATGCTCACGGGCGATTTCGCTGTAGCGCCGACTCAGGTAAGCGTAATGCTCCACATCGCCACCGCTGCCCCAATAGGTAGAGAGGCGATCGGCACGTGCCAGGGACTCCCCGGCACGGATCACGTCCTTGGGCGCGATACGCAGCACGTTGGAGTCTTCCTTGACCTTCTGGAAGTCGTTACTGGCCTGCTGCAGGGCTTCTTCGCTGTGCTGGCCAGCGCAGCCATAGAGACCGGCGCATGCCAGGAGCACTGCACTGCCGATGATCCGGGTAGACAGATTCATTGGGCATCTCCCAGTTGCTTGCGCAGGCGAGTGATGCGGGTATTGAGTGCATTCACCTGTTCCTGGCTCTTGCGGGTCAGGACCTTGGCTTCGGCCAGGCGCGCATCCAGCTCGGCTTGTTCGGCGCGCATCCGCGCTTTCTTGTAGGACTCATCCTGCATGTTGCCCTGCGCCCGGGAGAACTTGTCTTCGGCCAGTTTCAACTCGGGCATGTCCTCGGCAGAAGCCCCCACGGCCTTGGCCTGCTCCAGCGTCTGCGCGGTGAGGCGCATCTGCTCGATGGGCGCCGGGTCGGTTGCACAACCCGCCAGGGCGAGAACAGCCATGGCGGCGAAAAGAGGTCGAATAGTCACACAAGATTCCTACTGTTTTGGGCTGCTGACGGGTTGCTGCAACTGGGCCTTCCAGCGCTCCAGATTGCGCTGCAGCAAGGTCTCCGTCAGACCGGACGCGGGCAATTCTGTCATCTTTTTGGCCAACTGTCCGCGCAACCATGGGTCATTGCAGGCGGAGTTATGGGACAGCGCAAGGAACAGCCCCGGTTTGTCGATGGGCTGGGGAAACGCCGCCAGATCCGCCGTCATGCCCAGGGTCTGGGCCATGGCCATGCCTGCGTAGCGAGGCGCCAGCACATAGTCCACCTCCCCCAGGAGCAAGGTCTGGAAGACCTGGGTCAGATTCGGCAGGCGCTTGAGTTGCAGATGCTCCTTGGCCATGGCGACAAAGGGCTGAGTCAGTCGGGCCTTTTCCGACACGGCGCCCGGATGGCCTGCCAGGTCTCCCGGCTGGGTGTAGCTGAGGGTCGAATCCTTGCGGGTCCAGACCAGATAGTCGTTCTGCACCAGCGCCGGGTGGATGTAGTCCAGCGATTCCAGCTCATTGAGGGTCAGCGGTGCATCGGCGAGCAGGTCCATGCGCCCGGTGCGTACCTCGTCCAGCGCCTCGGAGCGCTTGCCGGCATACAGCACCTCGACCTTCAGCCCCAGTTCCCCGGCCACCTGCTGCAGCAGGTCGGCGCTGGCACCCATCAGGTGCTTGGGGTCCTGAGGGTCACGCCACAGGTAAGGCGGTGCATCGGGGCTGCCAGTGACCACCAGACGCTCGCACTTGCCCGCCGCCATCGACAACGATGGCAACAACGTCAGGCCCAACAGCACTGGCCAGCCACTCATGCGGCGCAGATCCATGGCGAAACCCTCCCCCGGCAAAAAACACACATAAAAAAACCCGGCCAAAAGGCCGGGCTCTTTATAAGTGAAGACGCCGGATTAGACCAGCTTCTCCAACTCAGGTACGGCTTCGAACAAGTCCGCGACCAGGCCGTAGTCGGCTACCTGGAAGATTGGCGCTTCTTCGTCCTTGTTGATCGCGACGATCACTTTGGAGTCCTTCATGCCCGCCAGGTGCTGGATCGCGCCGGAGATACCGACGGCGATGTACAGCTGTGGCGCAACGATCTTGCCGGTCTGGCCGACCTGCATGTCGTTGGGCACAAAACCTGCGTCCACCGCAGCGCGGGACGCGCCGACAGCAGCGCCCAGCTTGTCGGCCAGGGCATACAGGTGCTTGAAGTTGTCGCCGTTCTGCATGCCGCGGCCGCCGGAAACGACGATCTTGGCTGCGGTCAGTTCAGGGCGATCGGACTTGGCCAGTTCTTCGCCAACGAAGCTCGACTTGCCGGCATCGTGAGCGGCGCCCACGGTTTCGACTGCAGCCGAACCACCTTCAGCGGCAACGGCGTCGAAGCCGGTGGCACGCACGGTGATGACTTTTACGGCAGCCGAGGACTGCACGGTAGCGATGGCGTTACCGGCATAGATCGGACGCTTGAAGGTATCAGCGCTTTCTACCGAGATGATTTCGGAGATCTGGTCTACGTCCAGCTGAGCGGCAACCCGCGGCAGGATGTTTTTGCCGTTGGAAGTAGCGGCTGCCAGGATGTGGCTGTAGCCAGCGCCCAGTTCGGCCACCAGCGGCGCAACGTTTTCCGGCAGTTGGTGAGCGTAGGCGGCGTTGTCGGCCACCAGCACTTTGGCCACGCCAGCGATCTTGGCCGCGGCTTCAGCCACGGCGCCAACGCCCTGGCCGGCTACCAGTACATGCACGTCACCACCGATTTTGGCGGCGGCGGCAACGGTGTTCAGGGTGGCCGGAGCCAGCGCCTTGTTATCGTGTTCGGCGATTACCAAGATAGTCATGATCAGATTACCTTCGCTTCGTTTTTCAGTTTCTCGACCAGTTCAGCCACCGACTTGACCTTGATGCCCGCGCTGCGTGCAGCCGGCGCTTCGACTTTCAGGGTCTTGTTGGTGGAGGCGGTGGAAACGCCCAAAGCATCAGGAGTCAGCGTTTCAAGCGGCTTCTTCTTGGCTTTCATGATGTTTGGCAGAGACGCGTAGCGCGGCTCGTTCAAACGCAGGTCGGTGGTGACGATGGCTGGCAGGTTCAGCGCAACGGTCTGCAGGCCGCCGTCGATTTCACGGGTGACGTTGACCTTGTCGCCGGACACTTCGACCTTGGAGGCGAAGGTGCCTTGAGCGTAGCCGCTCAGGGCTGCCAGCATCTGGCCGGTCTGGTTGTTGTCGCTATCGATGGCCTGTTTGCCGAGGATCACCAGCTGTGGCTGTTCCTTGTCGACCACGGCCTTGAGCAGCTTGGCCACGGCCAGGGAGTTCAACTCTTCAGCGGACTCGACGAGGATCGCGCGATCGGCACCCAGTGCCAGGGCGGTACGCAGTTGCTCTTGAGCAGTAGCAGGACCGATGGAGACGACGACGATTTCAGTCGCTACACCTTTCTCTTTCAGGCGTACGGCTTCTTCCACTGCGATTTCGCAGAAAGGGTTCATCGACATCTTGACGTTGGCGAGGTCGACGCCGGAGTTGTCCGCTTTGACGCGAACCTTGACGTTATAGTCGACCACTCGTTTGACAGCTACAAGAACCTTCATGGATTCCTCGTTACTCTCCGGTGAAAAGAAAGTCGCCTAGGCGAGAACCTGGCGGTTGATGCTCATCGGCACAAGGGCACCTCCAAAAACGCTGGCGCACAAAAAGGTTGACCTTGCTCACGGGGTGATGACCGTTCGTCAGTGGTGACCGACGAGTCATTCATTATCGCGGCGTGTAGACTGCGCACTTTCAAGTTGCGCGCGCGTCACCTTTACTGCCTTTGCCCTGTCTTTAGAGGTGCTCTTGAAACCAACAGTCAGCCTACGGCGAGCGCAAAACCGACCGTATCTTGACCGGAACGCCTTTTCCGGTCAATACGGCAAAATAGCCGTTTATAAGCCGCGCTTCTTTGATTTATCTGGGCTGCGGCAAATTCAAACAAACGTTTGTATTGGACGCTGAGAGTGGTGTAGATATAATGCGCCGCCCAGAGAGAAAGGTCGGCCGTCCTCCCCTTCTCCCCCCCATGCGCGATGGGAGAAAGCGGGGATGCAACGCCAAACCTCCAATTAGAAAAAACCGTTGAGCCTTGAGTAGGAGATAGCCTAGTGGAACGCGAATACATGGAATTCGACGTGGTCATCGTCGGTGCCGGCCCCGCAGGCTTGTCCGCCGCTTGCCGCCTTAAGCAGAAGGCCGCTGAAGCCGGGAAGGAAATCAGCGTCTGCGTGGTTGAAAAAGGCTCCGAAGTCGGTGCTCACATCCTTTCCGGTGCCGTGTTCGAACCACGGGCCCTGAATGAATTGTTCCCGGACTGGAAGGAACTGGGCGCCCCGCTCAATACCCCGGTCACCCGCGACGACATCTATGTCCTGCGCAGCGGCGAAACCTCCACCAAGGTTCCAGACTTCTTTGTGCCCAAGACCATGCACAACGAAGGCAACTACATCATTTCCCTGGGCAATCTGTGCCGCTGGCTGGCCCAGCAGGCCGAGAACCTGGGCGTGGAAATCTACCCGGGCTTTGCCGCCCAGGAAGCCCTGATCGACGAAAACGGCGTAGTCCGCGGGATTCTTACCGGCGACATGGGTGTCGACCGTGAAGGCCAGCCGAAAGAGGGCATGTACACCCCCGGCATGGAACTGCGCGGCAAATACACCCTGTTCGCCGAAGGCTGCCGTGGCCATATCGGCAAGCAACTGATCAAGCAGTTCAACCTGGACAGCGACGCCGACGCCCAGCACTACGGCATCGGCCTCAAGGAAATCTGGGAAATCGACCCGGCCAAGCACCAGCCTGGCCTGGTGGTGCACACCGCCGGCTGGCCGCTGGATATCATGAGCAACGAGAACACTGGCGGCTCCTTCCTCTATCACCTGGAAAACAACCAGGTAGTAGTGGGCCTGATCGTCGACCTGTCCTACGCCAACACTTACCTGTCGCCGTTCGACGAGTTCCAGCGCCTCAAGCATCACCCGGTGCTCAAGCAGTACCTGGAAGGCGGCAAGCGCGTCAGCTACGGCGCTCGCGCCATCTGCAAGGGCGGCCTGAACTCGCTGCCGAAGATGGTGTTCAAGGGTGGCGCGCTGATCGGCTGCGACCTGGGCACCCTGAACTTCGCCAAGATCAAGGGCAGCCACACCGCCATGAAGTCCGGCATGCTGGCCGCCGATGCGGTAGCCGACTCGCTGTTCGCCGGCTCCGAAGGAGCCGACGAACTCAAGAGCTACGTCGATTCGTTCAAGGCCAGCTGGCTGTATGAAGAGCTGTTCGCCAGCCGCAACTTCGGCCCGGCCATGCACAAGTTCGGCCCGATCATCGGCGCGGGCTTCAACTGGATGGACCAGAATATCTTCGGCGGCAAACTGCCGTTCACCCTGCACGACACCAAGCCGGACTACGCCTGCCTGAAGCTGGCCAAGGACTGCGTGAAGATCGACTATCCGAAACCCGACGGCAAACTCAGCTTCGACAAGTTGAGCTCGGTGTTCATCTCCGGCACCAACCATGAAGAAGAACAGCCTTGCCACCTGAAGCTGACCGACCCGAGCATCCCGCTGAGCCGCAACCTGCCGCTGTACGACGAACCTGCCCAGCGTTACTGCCCGGCCGGCGTGTATGAGGTGATCACCCAGGAAGATGGCGAGAAGCGCTTCCAGATCAACGCGCAGAACTGCGTGCACTGCAAGACTTGCGACATCAAGGACCCGGCCCAGAACATTACCTGGGTCACTCCGGAAGGCGCCGGCGGCCCGACTTACCCGAACATGTAAGCCGGTGCGATAAAAGAAGGCCCCCTTTATGGGGGCCTTTTTCATGCCCGGGATTCAGCGACACCGACACCTGTAGGAGCCGGCTTGCCGGCGAAGAGCCCCCCCAAGCCTTGCTCCGACCCAAGGGCGCATTCGCTGGCAAGCCAGCTCCTACAAGGGGGGCGATGTTTTCAAGCGGCGCGTTCTTCGCCCGGGTTGCGTTCGAAGTAGCGCTTGTACTCGCGGCTGAACTGCGAAGTGCTTTGATACCCCACCCGATGAGCCACCTGGGCCACGCCCAGCCCCTCTCCCAGCAGCAACTGCTGGGCCTTGAGCAGGCGCAGGCGCTTGAGGTACTGCACCGGCGACAGCAGGGTGCTGCGCTTGAAATGCTCGTGGAAGGTCGAGGTGCTCATGTTGGCGCAGCGGGCCAGGGTCTCGACGTTCAACGGCTCGGTGTAGTGCTCGTGCAGGTGATTGAGCGAAGCCGCAACCCGGGCGAACTGCCCCTGCTGCTCCACCAGCGCCCGCAGCGCATCGGCCTGAGGCCCGCGTAAAGCGGCAAAGAGCAACTCGCGCACCCGTGAAGGGCCCATGACCTTGCACTCCAGAGGATCGTGCAGGCAGCGCAACAGGCGTTCCACGCAACCACGCATGGCGTCGTCGAGCACAGCCGAGGTCATCGACTCCAGGGTCTGCGCCGAAGCCGCCCGGCCTTCGGTGACGCCCATGGCCAGCACCAGCTCGCTCAATACCGCCCGGTCGATGGCGATGGAAACCCCCAGCAGCGGCGCATCGGGCAAGGCGAAGGTTTCGCACTCGAAGGGCACCGACAGGGCCTGGATCAGGTAATGCCCGGCACCGTATTCCAGGGTTCGCGTGCCCAGGTAGGCCAGCTTGCTGCCCTGGGCAATGATCATCAGGCTCGGCTCATAGATCTGCGGGCCCCGCGCCACGTCGCAACTGGCCCGCAGCACCTGGACCCCGGGCAAGGCGGTGGCAACGAAACCGTCACGGCTGGCAAGGGGCTGGATCAGCGAGACCAGGGTGGCGTTGGCGTCCAGATGGCGGGTCAGCAGCATGGGGAAAACTTCACGGAAAAAGGGACGAAAACATCATCGCAGGTCTGTACGCCAATGCCGCGTGAAAACCGCCAATGCCGGAGGAATAGGCATGACATGCCGAGGAATCGCCATGGTTGGCCCAGGGCCCGACGCCGAGAATGCCACGCCTCAATTGTCAATGCTTTTGCGAGGTCCACCATGTACACCGCCATCGGTTATGCCGCCCAATCGGCCACCACTCCCCTCGCCCCCATGAGCTTCCAGCGCCGCAGTCCGCGTGCGGACGACGTCGCCATCGAGATCCTCTACTGCGGCGTCTGCCACTCCGATATCCACCAGGCCCGCAACGAATGGGGCATCGCCGTGTACCCGCTGATGCCGGGCCACGAGATCGTCGGCAAGGTCACAGCCGTCGGCGCCAACGTCAGCAAGCACAAGGTCGGCGACCTGGTGGGCGTTGGTTGCATGGTGGATTCCTGCCGCCACTGCGAGGCCTGCGCCGCCGACCTGGAGCAATACTGCCTGCAAGGCCCGACCATGACCTACGCCACCCCGGACCGGGTCGATGGCAGCAACACCATGGGCGGCTACTCCGACAGCATCGTGGTCAGCGAGCACTTTGTGGTGCGCATTCCGGAGAAACTCGACTTGGCCAGCGCTGCGCCAATCCTCTGCGCCGGCATCACCACCTACTCGCCACTCAAGCATTACGGGGTCAAGCCCGGTGACAAGGTGGGGATTCTCGGCATGGGCGGCCTGGGCCACATGGGCATCAAGTTCGCCAAGGCCCTGGGCGCCGAAGTGACCCTGTTCACCCGCTCCGCGAGCAAGGCCGAAGAAGCCCGCCGCCAGGGTGCCGACCATGTGATCGTATCCACCGACGTGGCGCAGATGCAGTCGGTGGCCGGGCACTTCGACTTTCTCCTGGACACCATCCCGGTGCCCCACGACCTCAACCCCTACCTCGACACCCTGCGCTTCGATGGCGTGCATATCCTGGTGGGCCTGATCGAACCGGTGGACCCGGCGCTGCACGCCGGCAAGCTGGTGATGAGCCGCCGGGTGCTGGCCGGCTCGCTGATCGGCGGCATTGCCGAGACCCAGGAAGTGCTGGACTTCTGCGCCGAGCACGGCATCACCTGCGATATCGAAATGCTCGACATCCGCCAGATCAATCAAGCCTACGAGCGCATGATCAAGGGTGATGTGAAGTACCGCTTCGTGATCGACATGGCGACCTTGAAAGGCTGATTCTCGACACCGTCAAAGCATGGCTTGTCGCCGGGGGCGCCGATGGCGTGCGCCTTCGCCGGCACGCCGGCTCCTCCACGAGCCAGCGGAGGTCAGCCGCGAGCAAAGGCGCGCAGCACT
Organism: Pseudomonas sp. JV245A; assembly: GCF_032424515.1. Taxonomy (NCBI): domain Bacteria; kingdom Pseudomonadati; phylum Pseudomonadota; class Gammaproteobacteria; order Pseudomonadales; family Pseudomonadaceae; genus Pseudomonas; species Pseudomonas sp. JV245A. The sequence goes on along the minus strand of NZ_VYKE01000005.1, from coordinate 49,191 downwards.
TCGCCATCCATGCGGTACTTGACCCATTCCTCCTGAGGCTGGGCGCCCAGGGACTTGTAGAACTGGATCGCCGGCTCGTTCCACTCCAGCACGCTCCATTCGAAGCGCCCGCAATCATTGTCACAGGCGATCTGCGCCAGATGTCGCAGCAGTTGCTTGCCCGCCCCGCCGCCCCGTTGTTCCGGAGTGATGTAAAGGTCCTCCAGGTACAGGCAGTTGCTGCCCAGCCAAGTGGAATAACTGAAGAAGAACACCGCAAAGCCGATCGGCACGCCTTCGCGCAGGCAGATCAGGCCATGGGCCGTGGCCCCCTCGCTGAACAGGCTGCGTTCGATATCGGCGACACTGGCGATCACTTCATGGCGGGCCCGCTCGTAATCGGCAAGTTCGGTGATGAACGCAAGAATCTGCGGGGCATCGCTGGGCAGTGCAGGACGGATTTCTACGGTCATCGACGGCTCTCTTGTTGGAATCAGGCGGCCATATTAGAACGGCAGCAGAAATACATGCACGACCATTTATGCCAAGCCCCCCGGCCCAGCTCCTTGCGCACGGCACTTACTCCGCTGCCGACTAACCCTGAGGCCTGCAGGAACACAACAAACACCAGGAGGCGCCATGTTAGAAAGCCCGACATGACTTCAAGCATAAAGAGGCACTTTCATGTCGGCGTGCACCCCGCAGCAGTCCCGGGTCTCGGCCCCGTTATTCGGCCTGTTCTGCCTGGGCAGCTACCTGCTGTCGCTGTCCTACGGCTCGACCTTTCTCCTGTCGCTGCTGATCGGCAGCCGTGGCGGCAATGAACACGATGCCGGCACGGTGATTTCCACAGCCATGCTCAGCACCTTTGTTGCGGTGATCGGCTCCGGGCACCTCTCGGACCGCCTCGGCGCCGCGCGCTCGGTGGCAGTGTTCGGCTGCCTACTGGCGGTGGCCAGCCTGGGCTTTGCCCTGACCCCGGGGGTCGGCCCCGGCCTGCTGTTCTTCGGCCTGACCCTGGGCCTGGGCTGGGGGGTGTTCTATACCCTGGGGCCGATCATCGTGGCGATGCTGGTGGAGCCTGCGCAACGGGCCCGCTACTTCGCATTGCTGTCGGGCAGCATGATGACCGGCATCGGCTCCGGCCCCTTGCTGGGGCGCCTGGCCAGTGCCCTGGGCTACCCACTGACCAGCGCCTTTCTGATCGCCGCCGGTGCCAGCCTGCTGGGTGTGCTGATCTTCTGGCGGCTGGGCGGCCGGCTGCGCCAGCAGGCCAACCACCTGGGCACCTCGGCGGCTGGCATCACCTGGGCTGGCACCGCGCAGGTGCTGTCCTCCCGCGCCGTCTGGCCGATTCTCATGGTGGGCCTGGGAGGTTGCGTATTCGGCGGCCTGTCGAGCTTCCAGACCAGCTACGGCCCCTCCCGCGGCGTCGACTACTCGCTGTTCTTCCTCGGCTTCATGAGCGCCGCCATCGCCAGCCGCCTGCTGATCGCCGGGATCGTGGTCAAGCGCGATCCCTATCGTGCTGCCTGCCTGCTCTCGGGGCTGATGCTGGTGTCGATCCTGCTCTTTTTATTTGCTGTCGACAGCAGCGCCAGCTACCTGCTGGCTGCCGTGACCCTGGGGGTGGGCTATGGCCTGACCTACTCGGTGATCAACGGCCTGGCGGCCAACGAAGCACCAGCCGGCTGCACCTCCCAGGCGTTGCTGCTGTTCAGCCTGTCGTACTTCATCGGGGTCTTCGGTTTTCCCTGGCTGGCCGGGCGGATCATCGTCGAAGCCGGCATCCAGGCGCTGCTGTTCACGGTGCTCGGCGTGGCGTTGCTGAACTGGCTGATCAGCCTTGGCCGCCTGGGCTGGCGGCGCCTGGGCCACTGGCGTATGGCAGCCGGTGCATAACACCGTTCGTCGATCATCAGGCACCAACCGGCCCCGGCAGCGGACCAATATCAGGTAACGACTCTAACGAATGGAGGCGACACCATGATCAAGGTCCAACTCTGCGCCCTGGCCCTGGCCGGGCTGCTGTCCACTGCTGCCCTGGCCGGCGCCACCGGCCCGACCAACCCGGTTGAAGGCCCGAAATCCCCGGCCACCCAGGGCACGCCGAAGATCAACATCAACCCACCGGCCATGGACGAAGGCTCATTGCCACCGGCGACCGGGACCGACCCGCGCATTCAGGGCAACGACAACGGCCGCCAGGGCGGTGTCGGCACCATGGACTCCAGCACACCCGACAGTGGCAAGACCGGTACCGGCTCGAAAACCACCACCGGCGGCTCAGGTTCTGAAGGCAGCAGCCAGTAACCGCCGGTTCAATCCAGCAGGCCCTGTGCGCCAGGGCCTTGAGGAGAGATGTCATGACTCGAGGAAGCAAAGCCAAATACACCCTGGCCCAGCGCCGCAAGGCCGCGGCCATCGAAGCCAGCTACGAAGAACGCGGGCTCTCGCCGGAGCAGGCCGAAGCACGGGCCTGGGCCACGGTGAACAAACAGTCCGGTGGCGGTGAACGGGCGGGTGGCTCCGGTCGGGACAAAAGCCCCGCAGACAAAGCCCGGGCCCGCAGCGAGTCGGCCCGGCGCGCAGTGGCCACACGCCACGGGCATGCCCGCAACAGCGCGGCATCCCTGGGCACCCAGAGCAAGGACAGCCTGATGCGCGAAGCTCGGGCGAAGAAGATTCCGGGACGCTCGCGCATGCGCAAGCAGGAGCTGATCGAAGCCTTGAGCAAGGCCGGCTGACCGGCGGCCAACTGCTCGCCGCTGACTCAGCCGCGCGCCAGCAAGGCATCCACTTCGGCACTGCCCGGAGCGGTGGCCGGGCCACGCCGGGTGACGGCAATCGCCGCCGCGGCGTTCGCCCGACGAGCCGCCATCAGCGGCTCAAGGCCCGCTGCGAGCCCGGCGACCAAGACCCCGGCGTGGGCATCACCGGCACCGTTGCTGTCCACCGCCTCCACCTTGAACCCCGGCACCTGCACCGCCTGCCCCTGGCGGCTGACCCAACAGCCGCGGGGGCCATCACGCAGCACCAGCAACGCCGCAGGTGACAACCAGCTTTCGAGCTGCGCCAGCGCCTGGGCAATCTGCGAAGTACCGGTCAATTGCAATGCCTCGGCGCGGTTGCTGCTCCAGATGTCGATCCGTGGCAACAGCGCCGCCATCAAGGGTGAATCTGCCGAACCGGCCAACGGCCCCGGGTCGAACATCAATGGGATCGAACGAGGCAGCGCCAGCAACCAGTCCAGCAGGGCCCGTGCCTTGCACTCCTGCAACAGGCTGTAGCCGCTGACATAGAGGTAATCCCCCGCCTCCACCCGGACCCGGGCCAGATCCTCGGCCGACAATTCGCCCTCGGCGCCGATATGGGAAATGAAGGTGCGTTCAGCAGAGGCTTCGGTCAGGGCCACGCACAGACCGGTATCAGCCCCCCTGCCGGGCTCCAGGCTCATCTGTATGCCTTCGCCCTGCATCGCCGCCCGCGCCAGGTCGCCAAAGCGCCCCTGCCCGTGGCGCCCGAGGTAGACCACCGGCAACCCGTTGCGCGCCGCGGCGGCCATCACGTTGAAGCCGCCACCGGCCTCGAAGCCCGCAGATTGCGCGAGCACATCGCCTCCGGAGGCCGGCAGGCGCTCTACCGCCATCACCAGGTCGACTATCACCTGGCCGGTGTGCAGCAACCTAGGCATTGGCGTTCTCGACAAAGGCCGCGCGCCGGTCCCGGGCACCGCCCAGTAGAGCGTAACCGCCGCCGGCCACCAGGAAGGTGACGATCCAGCCCAGGCCGTTATGCCCCAGCCAGGAATCTGCCAGGGGCCCGGTGAACCAGACGTCTTCGGCAGTGGTGCCGATGGTGGTGAAACAGAAGCCCAGCACAATCGCCAGCACCCAGGCGCCAAAGGCTCGCCATTCGATGCCGCCCCGGTACCAGTAGGCGCTGCTCGGGCCGACGTTGAGCAGGTCATCGGCGCTGTAGTGATGACGAGGGATCAGGTCCACCACGAAGATCCCCACCCAGGCGGTGATCGGCACCGCCAGCAGGGAGATGAAGCTGATGAAAGGGCCATAGAAGCTGTCGGCAATCAGCATGAAATAGATCGAGCCGAGGAAGATCGCCACGATATCCACCAGCACCGCATAGACCCGCTTGACCTTGAGGCCCAGGGTCAGCGCGGTGAGGCCGGCGGAATACACAGAGAGGTTGTTGGACAGCAGCAGGCCGCCAAAGGCCGCGACCAGGTAGGGCACCGCCATCCAGGTCGGCAGCATGTCGCGGATCGCGATGATCGGGTCCACTGCCGAGGCCAGGTGGTCGTTGCCCACCGACAGCAATCCGCCCAGGGTAATCAGCAACACCAGCGGAATGCCGGCGCCAAACGCCGCCGAAGCCACCAGGCGCCCGGCCGTTACCGAACGGTGCTGATAACGCGACATATCGGCCCCGGAACTGGCCCAGCCAATCCCGGTCCCGGCGGCCATGGTGCCGACGCCGATGATCATCGCGCTCATGGGGGCCGGCGCGGCATTGAAGACCGCCGCCCAGTCGATGGTGGCGCAGAGGAAACCGCCCACCAGCACGTTCAGGGCACCAAAGCCGTAGGTGGCCCACTTCTGGATGACCAGCAAGGTGGCGTGGCCCAGGCCGGAGACGCTCAGGGTCATCAGCACGAAGATGCCGATGAACAGCAGGGTCAGCAGCGGCGCATCCTTGGCCGAGGCCGGGGTCTGGAACAGGATCGAGCTCAGGGACAGCAGGACGAAGGCCGCCGTGGTGGTATTGACCGTCTCCCAGCCAACCCGTGAAAGCATCGACACCAGGGTCGGGCCGATATTGCCCCGCACCCCGAAGATTGCCCGGGACAGGGTCAGGCTCGGCGCCCGCCCGCGCCGGCCGGCTACCGAGATCAGGCCGACCACGGCGAACGACCCCACCGACCCCAGGATGGCCACCAGCAGCACCTGCCAGATCGACAAACCGCGAAACGCCACCAGAGTCGCCCCCAGGGGCAGGCCGAGAATACTGATGTTGGCCGCGAACCAGACCCAGAACAGCTGCAGCGGGTGCCCGTCGCACTCTGCCTCGGGAACCGGCTCGATACCGCGGGTTTCCAGTTGCCCGGCGCCTGATCCGGCCGTGGATGAACTCATGATAAAACTCCTGTTGCCGTTGTTAGGGGTATTGGGCAATTTCGGAAGTCACAGAACATCCCGGCATTCCTGGCCGTGTCATAGCTTTCCATAGCGATCGGCAACATGGCCGCACACCGCGGCCTGTACCTTAAAGGTGGCTCAACGCAGCGCCAGCAGCTGTTCCACCAGAGGCTGCAGGTCCAGCTCATTGACCTTTCGCACCTGCCCGATCAGTTCGCCAGGCCAGATCTCCATCCCCAGGCAAGCGCCGAGCATGGCACCGAGAATCGCCGCGATAGTATCGGTGTCGCCCCCAAGGCCCGCGGCTATGCACAGTGCCTCGAAGGCCGGCAATTGCCCCAGGGCCACTTGTCGGGCCAGGGCGAAACTCACCACCACCGATTCCTGGGAAGCCACCGAGGTGCCGATCAGCTCGTAGAGCATCCGCGCAAAGCCTTCCCGGTCGCCGTCGACACGCAGGGTGCTGGTCCAGTCCAAGCGAGCACCGATGGTGGCACCCGCTACCCAGTGCCCCTGGGCCTGGGCCTGCCGGGCGACCTGCACACCAAGTGCCAAGGCTTCGGCCAGAGGCTGGCCGTTGATTCCGGCGGACACCACCGCCGCCACCGCCGCCGCGCTGGCAATGCCCAGGCTGGTGTTGTGCGTCACCTGGCAGGCCTCGACCACCGCCTGCAGAAACGTCTCGGGCCGAGCCACATCGGCGGCGATGCCCACCGGCGTGATGCGCATGGCGGCGCCATTGGTGGTGCCATAGCGGCCCGCCTCTTCAACGGACTCCCCGGCGAGGATCATTTCAATGGCGCGTTTGGTGGAAGGCCCCAGCAGATCCTGGGAACCCTTGGCCTGCATCTGCGCCTCCCACTCGATCAGGCTCTGGGCCAGGGCCGCCGGAGCGATCCGGCCCTGCCCCCGGACCAACAGGCGAGCCACCAGGATCGCCTGCTCGGTATCGTCGGTAATGGAGCCCCGGGGCATGTTCGCGGCAATCGGCTGGTCCGGGCCGGCGTCCTCCAGGGTGCGGATGACGCCGAAGCGCTGCTGGATCTGTTCCCGGCTCAAGGATTGGGTCGGCATGCCCAGCGCATCGCCCAGGGCCAGCCCGTAGAAGGCGCCCAGGGCGCGCTGCAATGCATTCACCGCGGCTCTCCGAACTGCAGGTGCATGCGAAAATGCTGCGGGTCCAGCAGGCTTTCGACCTGCTCCATAAAGCGCCCCTGGCGGTCGTAGGTGGTACGCAGGGCCTTGAGGAAGACTTCGCCCGGCGCACGTCCGAGCAATTGGGCATCTTCAGCATTCAAGGGCTCGGCGCCGATCCACTGATCGCCGCGCTCGCCGATATAGCCGTAGGCGGCCAGGGTAATGGTCAGGGAATCATCGATCAGGCCGACCCGAGGCAGGCCTTCCAGCTCGCCGGAAGCCGGGATCAGAGAGCGCTCCAGGGACAGCACCCGGCCATCGGTGCTGCGGCGCCGGCGATCGAGGGCGATGAACTGGTCGGTGCCCAGGCGATGCTTGAGGTCCGGGCGCTGGATCGCCTCCAGGCGCAGCACCTCGGTGTTGACCAGCGCACCGCTGTCGGCCAGGGCCTGGGCCCAGCCATGATGCTGATCCAGGGCAACACCGTCGAAGGTGACGATGGAGCCTACGCCGCTTTGCGTGGCGATGTAGTTGCGCCGCTTGAGCTCGGCCAGGGCCTCGCGCAAGGTGCCACGGCTGACACCGAATTCTTCGGCCAACTGATGCTCGCCCGGCAGTTGAAAGCCGTCCTCCAACAGGCCGCTTTCAATACGCCGGATCAACTCGTCGACCACCCTTGTTTTCTTATCGAATCGGACATGTTTGATCATGTCCGGCTTGATACATGAAAGGCCCGAGCCAGAGCAAGAAATATCTTCTTACAGCCGTCTGAAACGCCCGTCAGGGTTCAAGACCAATGGGAAAGAACACCCCGCAACTCCACACCCCCAGCCAATTCTGGCCGTCGATCTGGCGGGTCTGCGCCAGCTCCACCAGTTGGTAGAAGACGTTGCGATGGATCAGCGCTTCAAGATTGTGTCGAACCAGGATGTAAGGCGCCGGTTCCTGGGTCAGGGAGTCGATCACCACCCGCAGCGGGTGCTCGTCATTGGCGACCACCTGCTCCTCGACGTTGGTAGAAAAGCGCAGCACCTGAGCCTCGCCCTGCCCTTCGACCTCCAGGGTCACGGCGACGAAGGGTGCGTCATCGACCTTGATGCCGACCTTCTCCACCGGAGTGATGAGGAAATAGTCATCGCCATCGCGGCGAATGATGGTGGAGAACAGCTTGACCATGGGTTTGCGGCCGATCGGCGTACCCAGGTAATACCAGGTGCCGTCGCGGGCGATGCGCATGTCGATATCGCCGCAGAAGTCGGGGTTCCACAGGTGGACCGGCGGCAGGCCTTTTTCAGCCTTGGGAATCTGCGCCAACAGGTCGTTGGCCTTGCCTGGACCACTCATACCGCTCTCCTCCCTCAATCAATCAGTCGCTCAGGCCCAGCAGGCCGCGCGCGTATTGCTGCAACGGCGGACCAAGCAGATCCTGTGGCTTGTTGTCGTGGAACGTCAGTAAACCGCCACGGCTGCGAATCCGCGCGGAATCGATCAGGTACTGGGTACTGGTTTCGATCAACATGATCTGGATGGTACTGGTATCCACCCCTAGGCGGTCCACGGCTTCCTGATCCAGCCACTCGTCAGAGTTACCGATACGGTCATCGGCCTTGGCGAAACGGGCGTAGAGCAGATAGTGCGCCCCCGCTTCCCGGGCTTCGGCCATGGCTTCATTCAGGCCCTCGGGCGCCTTGGCCCGACGCACCATGGGGAAATACTCGACAAAGCCGTTGAAGGCTTCCTCGGCTACCACGTTGGGCCGCGGATAAGCGCCACCCGGCGGTACGAAATGCCCCTGGGCAATGAAAATGAACGAATCCGGCTGAATGCGGAACGAGCTGGTGCGGCGTGTATCACTGTGATCGAGCACCCCCGCATCACTCAGGTGATAGCGCACCCCTTCGCCCATATCACTGACATTCATGCAGCCGCCGAGTGCCAAAAAGGCCAGCAGCAAAACCAGGCTACGCATCCTACCCTCCAAAATCCGGTGACGGAAAACCGGCGAATGGCCACGGGATGCAGCTTCCGCGCCAGCTCCGCCAAGGAAGGGAATTCGTCGGCAAAGCACCTCAGCCGCCAATGATCTTCATCACCGTGGCTCCACCGGAAAAGGCCAGCTCCTGCTTGTCCCCCAAGGCCTTGACCAGCAGCCGCTGCAAGGCCGGCAGAGCCTGATGGCGCGGCTTGTCCAGCAGGTCGCCGACATAGTGACGATTGCTCGAAGAAAGGCAGCCGTGCAGCCAGCCCGTGGAGGACAGCCGCAAACGCGAGCAGGTGCGGCAGAACGGCACGCTTTCGTTGGCGATCACGCCGAAATGACCGTGCCCGGGAATGGCGTAGCGCACCGCGGTAGCATCCACCGGCGCATCGGCCTGAAGGTATTCGTAGCGCTGGCCGATCAGGTCCAGCAACTGTTGCAGGCTGACAAACTGCTGCAGGAAAGCGTTGCCATCATTGGCCAGGTGGCCCATGCGCATCAGCTCGATGAAACGCAGCTCGTAACCCCGTTCCAGGCAGTAATCCAGCAACGGCATCACCTGATCCAGGTTCTGCCCGCGCAACGGCACCATGTTGACCTTGATCTTCAAACCGGCACTGCGGGCTTGCTGCATGCCATCGAGCACCGTGGCCAGGTCGCCGCCACGGGCAATGCTGCGAAAGGCCGTCGCATCCAGGGTATCGAGGGAAACGTTGATCCGGCGGATACCGGCCTCCACCAGCAACGGCAGCTTGCGCGCAAGCAATTGGCCATTGGTGGTCAGGCTGATGTCGTCCAGCCCCATGCGCCCCACCGCGCCCATGAAGGCTTCCAGCTTGGGACTGACCAGGGGTTCGCCACCGGTGATGCGCAAGCGCTCGATGCCCGCCGCTTCCATCAGGTACGCCACGCCGCGAGCCATTGCCTCGGCCGACAACTCATCCTGGGCAGCCACCAGCCGCTTGCCGTTGGGCACGCAGTAGGTACAGGCGTAGTTGCAGGCAGACGTCAGACTGATCCGCAAGTTGCGAAAGCGCCTGCCTTGACGATCAACGATCATGGATGACTCCGGCGTAGGAAGGGAGAACCGGGCAAAACCTGACCCAAAAATCAGGTTTTGGCAAGTCCCATGCCTGAGTATATTCCTCGGACACTGCGCCATACAGTTTGTCGATGGCGCAATACAGCGGCTGAATGCCTTAGCTGTTCGAGGTGTCGGGGTCGCGCTTGCGCTTGTTGCCCATGCGCACACCGATGTCCATCAGGAACTGGAAGAAGCCTTCCTGATCTTCCAGCACATTGCTCCAGAACGGCGAGTGGTACAGCGCAACCGCACCATGCACCAGTGCCCACGAGGCACAGTAGTGGAAGTATGGCGGCACGTCTTCAAGCTTGCCTTCACTGATGCGACCCTTGATCAGCAGGGTCAGGCGCTCGAAGTTGGACGCGCGGATCTTGTGCAGTTCCTCGACCATCTCCGGCACCTGGTTGCCCTTGACCACCTTCTCTTCCAGGCGGTCGAACAACCGATAGCGCTGCGGGTCACGCATGCGGAATTCGAAGTAGGCCCGGGACAGGGCTTCCTTGTCCTTGTCGACGTCGGCCGAGTGCAGCAGCTCGTTCAGGTCGCGCTCGTAGTCGAGCATCAGGCGCAGGTAGATCTCCGCCTTGGACTTGAAATGCTTATAGATGGTCCCTTTGCCGATACCCACGGCATCCGCAATCATCTCGACGGTGACACTGTCTTCACCTTGTTCGAGGAACAGCTTGAGCGCGGTATCGAGAATTTCTTGCTCGCGGCGACGAAACTCACGGACCTTACGAGGTTCTTTCTGCATAAGAAAAGGTCTGTTCGGGGTCAAAATCGAAGCCGCGTATTATGCCTAACTTGCGCCAAAATGCACGGATCATCCATCGTTGCTGGTGTTTCTGGCGCAAAAGCCGCCCCGTCAGAACCTTCCAGACAGGCGCCAAAAGCCAGGGAAATCCCGTGAATACGGGGCCGGGCCAGGGTTCAAATAGCAAACTTCCACAGCCGCCAAGCTCCGGATCAGACCGCGAAGTCTGGTTTTTCCCGCAACCAGTACCCTGGATTGCCCCACGCCCTGCGTGCGACGCAAAGACCTCGATAAGTCGCAATTCCATCATTGCCCGGCTGATTCGTCGCTCAGTGGGGGCCAATGCAACTGCCGTCCCACAGCATCAGAGAAGCCCTAGAAGAGCGGAAGAATAATCCGAAAGTATCGATGGCGTTGATAACTGCCAGCCGGGCAGGTACAGCAAACTGCAACAGATTATGTAGGCAACTTTCAGGAAAATGCGGCTATTTTTAGTCTTATCGGCTAAAAATCAGATGATATTCAGCGATCGAGTCGAAAACTGCGATACAGGCAACCCAAATGAGAACTCAAGCGAAGCGCGCGTATTCCAAATTTGTTTAAAAAACGAGCAGGGGCAACTGGACTGAATGCAATAGTGATCAATACTTCAACTGTCGGCGGGACATCTCCCCCAAGTGAAACGCCGATCAAGGTACCGAAGGACCGCGTGCCTTAGTTTTACTCCTAATGGTCTTAACCCGGATTCACCCCCCAGAACCCGGGTTTTTTTTGCCCGCCATTCAGCGCCAGTGCACCGTGCGACCCAGGCTCAGCCCTTGACCCGCGCCAAGGGGAACAGACGCTTGAAGTTGGCCGTGGTCTGCTGGGCAAAGGCTTCATAGCTTTCGCCCCGCAGCATCGCCAGGAACTCCGCCACCTCGCGCACGTACTGCGGCAGGTTGGGCTTGCCGCGATAGGGGATCGGCGCCAGGTAAGGCGAATCGGTCTCCACCAGCAGGCGGTCGGCCGGCACCTGTCGGGCCACGTCCCGCAGGGCATCGGCATTGCGGAAGGTGACAATCCCCGAGAGGGAAATATAGAAACCCAGGTCCAGGGCCGCCTTGGCCATTTCCCAGTCTTCGGTGAAGCAATGCAGCACACCGGCATTGGGCAATGCCGCCTCGCGCAGCAGTGCCAGGGTGTCGGCGCGGGCGCCGCGGGTGTGCACCACCACCGGTTTGCCGGTCTGCTGGGCGGCCTGCAGGTGCAGGCGGAAGGATTCCTGCTGCAGCTCGGCGGCTTCCGGCTCGTAGTGATAGTCCAGGCCAGTCTCGCCAATGGCCACTACCCGGGGGTGATTCAGTTCATCCAGCAGCCAGTCCAGGGCCGGCGCTGCGCCGGGCTGCACATCCAGCGGATGCACGCCCACCGAGCAGTCGACATCGTCATAACGATCGGCCAGGGCCTTGACGTCCGCCGCGTTGTCGGCGCTGACACCGATGCACAGGAAGTGCCCTACCCCCCGCTGGCGGGCGGCAGCCAGCGCGGCATCCAGGGAGCCGTCATGAGCGGCGAGGTCGAGGCGGTCAAGGTGGCAATGGGAATCTACGAGCATAGGAGGCTACAACTACATCCGATCAATGAAAGGCCCGGGTTGTGGCGCCCGGGCGGAAACAACGCTGAGTCTAGGCGCTGCGGGTCAATTCTGGGTAGGCAGGGCCGCCCACTGCACCAGCAAGGCTTCCAGCAACAGCACGCGGTTGAGGTTGGCCTTGCTCAGGACCTTCTGGCGCTGGGCGAGGATCCAGTCCTGGATGTTCAGCACCTTGGCCTGGGCGGACTTCTGCGCCAGGTATTGCAGCACCTTGCGCATGTCTTGCAGGCCCAGTCCCTGCTCATCCTGGGTCAGTTGATAGCGCAGGACCAGGTTCGACCAGTCGCAGAACCAGTCGAACAGCAGCAACAAGGGAATGGCACTCCAGGATTCGGCCAGTTGCGTGGGCGACTGCTGCTGTTTCAGCAGCTTCTTCACCCCTTCCACCACTTGCGCCCGCTGCTCGCGAACACCCTGGGCCTGCAGGCTGACCGCTGCCAGCGGCGAACCGGCAGCCAGGGTCAAGAGCTCCACCCGCTCCTCCTCGGAGCAATCAGGCAGGGCCTGGGCCAGCCACTCAAGGCTCATGGCCTCGCTGGGCAGCGGGCAGGCCTGCTGCACGCAACGGCTCTTGATCGTGGGCAACAACCGGCTGGGCTGGTGGCTTACCAGCAACAGCACAGTGTTGCCGGAAGGCTCCTCGAGACTCTTGAGCAGGGCGTTGGCGGCGTTGATATTCATCGACTCCACCGGCTCGATCAGCACCACCTTGCGCCCCCCCAACTGGGCGGTCTGGACCACGAAGCTCACCAGTTCGCGGACCTGGTCGACCTTGATCGCCTTGTCCGCTTCCTCCGGCTCCAGCACGTAGTTGTCCGGGTGGCTGCCGGCCAGCAGCAACAGGCAGGACTTGCATTGACCACAGGCGTCCAGGCCTTCCGGGCGCTGGCACAGCAAGCGCGCCATCAGCCGCTCGGCCAGGGCCCGCTTGCCGATACCCGCTGGGCCATGCAACAGGTAGGCATGGGCATGCTGGGTACGCCCCGCCAATTGCTGCCAGAGGCTGTCCTGCCAGGGGAAGACTTCAGCCACGGGCGCGCTCCAGCAATTGCGGCAACAAGCTGTCCAGGGACTGCTGGACCTGGGCCAGGGGCTGCGCCGCATCCACCAGCACATAACGCTGCGGCGCCGCTGCGGCGCGGGCCAGGAAGGCTTCGCGAACCTTCTGGAAGAAGGCCTGGCCTTCCTGCTCGAAGCGATCCAGCCGGCCACGGGCACTGGCTCGCGCCAGGCCGACATCCACCGGCAGGTCGAAGACCAGGGTCAGGTCGGGGCGCAACTCGCCCTGGACGAAATCCTCCAGCGCAGCAATGCGCGCAAGGCTCAGGCCGCGGCCCGCGCCCTGGTAGGCGTAGGTGGAGTCGGTGAAACGGTCGCACAGCACCACCGCACCGCGCTCCAGGGCCGGGCGAATCACCGTTGCCAGGTGCTGGGCACGCGCGGCGAACACCAGCAACAGCTCGGTGTCGGCATTCATGACCTCTTCCACCGGGGTCAGCAGTACATCGCGAATCCGCTCGGCCAGCGGCGTGCCACCAGGCTCACGGGTCAACAGCACCTCGATCCCCGCAGCGCGCAGGCGCTCGGCGAGGTACTCGCGATTGGTGCTTTTGCCCGCGCCTTCCGGGCCTTCCAGGGTAATAAACAAGCCAGTCACGGGCAGTCCTTAATCAATGTCATTGCGGGCTTTTCGCCGCGGGCTCGGGCACAGGCTCGGCAGGAGCCGGAGTCGCAGGCGGCTCGGGCGCAGCTTGCGGGGCGCTTGCCGGAGCCGTCTCCGGGCCAGGGGTTGCAGGCGTCTCCGGCACCGGACCTGCCGCTTCGGGAACCGCTGGCGTGGCGGCTGGGGCCGGGCTGGAACGGTAGTCGGCGCGACGCTTGAGCTGAAACTCGCGCACCGCGCTGTTGTGGGCATCCAGGTCATCGGAGAACACATGGCTGCCGTCGCCCCGCGCGACAAAATACAGGCTCTTGCCGGGCACCGGGTTGAGGGCGGCGTGGATCGCCTCGCGTCCGACCATGGCGATCGGCGTCGGCGGCAGGCCGGCAATCACGTAGGTGTTATAGGGCGTGGCTTCCTTGAGATGAGCCCGGGTCAACTTGCCGGCGTAACGCTCACCGAGGCCGTAGATCACCGTAGGATCGGTCTGCAGCAGCATGCCAATCTGCATGCGACGCACGAACACGCCTGCGATCTGCCCACGCTCCTGGGGTACGCCGGTTTCCTTCTCCACCAGCGAGGCCATGATCAGCGCCTGATAAGGATCGCTGTAAGGCGCATCGTCGGCACGCTTGCTCCACTCCTTGGCCAGCACATCGTCCAGGCGGTCGTAGGCTTTTTCCAGGAGTTCGGCGTCGGTCATGCCCCGAACGAAACGATAGGTGTCAGGGAAGAAACGCCCTTCAGGGAAAACCCCGGGATGCCCGAGCTTTTCCATCACCTGACTGTCGCTAAGCCCCGTCAGGGTCTGCTGCAATTTTTCGCTCTTGGCCAGGGCGCTGCGTACCTGGCGGAAATTCCAGCCTTCCACCAGGGTCAGGCTGTACTGCACCACCTCACCGCGCTGCCAGAGGCCGATCAGGCCTTCGGCGGTCATGCCTGGGGTCATGCGGTACTCGCCGCTGTGCAGAGGCTGGCCCGCCATATTGAAGCGCCAGTACAGGCGCAGCCAGAAGGCATCATCGAGCACACCCTCGGCTTGCAGACGATTGAAGGTGCCGGTGGGCGTCGAGCCGGCGGGAACATCGAGCAACTGTTCCTGGCTCAGGTTCAGCGGTTGTTCCAGGGCCGAGTGCAGTTTCCAGGCACTCGCACCCAACAGCAGTCCTGCCAGGACCAGTCCGGTTTCCAGCAGGAGCAGTAATTTACGTCTCACGAATCAAGCATCCAGTAGTGCGCGGGTAATGCCCTGCAGTTTACGGGTGAGCGCACCCGCCGACCAGCTCATCCCGGCACAGCCAAGCACTGGCCAGACGCCATAGACACTGTTGCAGACAAAGACTTCATCAGCCTGTTGCAGTTGATCGAGACTGATATCCCCGACTTGCGCGGGGATGCCCAATGACTCGGCCTGAAACAGTATTTCAGCGCGCATCACCCCGGCCACGCCGCAGCGCCCCAGGTCAGCCGTCAGCAGCCGCCCCTGGCTGACCAGGAACAGGTTGCTGAACACGCCTTCGATAACTCGCCCAGAGGTATCTCGCATCAAGCCTTCGGCATGCTCGGTATCACGCCACTCGGCACGAGCCAGAACCTGCTCCAGACGATTGAGGTGCTTGAGGCCGGCCAGCAGCGGCTGCTCGGCCAGGCGCGTGGTACAGGGAAACAGACGAATGCCTTGCTCGGCATGGGCCGGGGGATACACCGGCAATGCGGAGCCCTGGAGAATCCGCCGTGCAGCGGTTGCAGGATCGGCGGCATAGCCGCGCTGGCTGTCGCCCCGGGTCAGGATCAGCTTGAGCACACCCTCCCCCAAAGCCGCCGCATAAGCCTGCAGCTCACTGCGGATCAGGGCTTGATCCGCCGTCAGCGCCAGGCGACGGCATCCTTCGGCCAAACGCTGCAGATGCCGCTCCAGCAACTGCGGGCGCCCGGATTTGACGGCAATGGTCTCGAACAGACCATCACCGTAAGCCAGGCCGCGGTCCTTGAGCGACAGTGCGTCAGCCGGCTGACCGTCGACCCAGCTGTGCATCACTCGGAGAACCGGCGGAACACCAAGGAGCCGTTGGTGCCACCAAAACCGAAGGAGTTGGACAGCACTACGTCGATGTCCATGCTGCGCGCGGTGTGCGGCACGAAATCGAGATCGCAGCCTTCATCCGGCTCATCCAGGTTGATGGTGGGCGGCGCGGCCTGGCTGTTGATTGCCAGCACACTGAAGATCGCCTCGATCGCCCCCGCGGCACCCAGCAGGTGACCCGTCATGGACTTGGTGGAACTGACCGCCAGCTTGTAGGCGTGATCGCCGAACACGCTCTTGATCGCTTCGGCCTCGGCCAGGTCGCCGGCCGGGGTCGAAGTGCCATGGGCGTTGATGTACTGCACCTGGTCCACGTTGAGCTTGGCGTCGCGCAGGGCATTGGCGATGCAGCGCGCAGCACCGGCACCATCGGCGGGAGGCGACGTCATGTGATAGGCGTCACCGCTCATGCCGAAGCCGATCAGCTCCGCATAGATGGTGGCCCCACGAGCCTTGGCGTGCTCCAGCTCTTCCAGAACCAGGGCGCCGGCGCCGTCGGACAGGACGAAGCCATCACGCCCCTTGTCCCAGGGACGGCTGGCGCGGGTCGGCTCGTCGTTGCGGGTCGACAGTGCACGGGACGCGCCGAAGCCGCCCATGCCCAGGCCACAGGCAGCCATTTCAGCACCGCCGGCGATCATCACGTCGGCTTCGCCGTAGGCGATGTTGCGCGCAGCCATGCCGATGCAGTGGGTACCGGTGGTGCACGCAGTGGAAATGGCGTAGTTCGGCCCCTGGGCGCCCAAGTGGATGGACAGGAAACCGGAAATCATGTTGATGATCGAGCCAGGCACGAAGAACGGAGAAATCCGTCGTGGGCCGGAATCGTGCAGGATGCGGCTGGTTTCCTCGATATTGGTCAAACCGCCAATACCCGAGCCCATGGCCACGCCGATGCGTTCACGGTTGGCATCGGTGACTTCCAGACCGGCGTTGCGTACCGCCTGGAAACCGGCTGCCAGGCCGTATTGAATGAACAGGTCGAGTTTGCGGGCCTCTTTGACCGACAGGTATTCCTCGACATTGAAGCCCTTTACCGAGCCGCCAAAACGGGTGGAATAGGCAGAAAGGTCGGTGTGTTCGATCAGACCGATGCCACTTTGGCCAGCCAGAATGCCCTGCCAGCTGCTTGGCACATCCGTACCCAGTGGCGACAACATACCCATACCGGTGACTACGACGCGTCTACGCGACACAGCACTCTCCTTTTTCTAATGACGACACTTTGTATCAGGCCTAAAGAAAAAACCGCACGCCGTAACGGCAGTGCGGTTTTTCCATGACAGCAAAAGACGACTACAAACGATTAAGCCTGGTGGCTGGTAACGTAGTCGATAGCTGCTTGAACGGTAGTGATCTTTTCAGCTTCTTCGTCAGGGATTTCGGTCTCGAATTCCTCTTCCAGAGCCATCACCAGCTCAACGGTGTCAAGGGAGTCGGCACCCAGGTCTTCAACGAAGGAAGCGGTGTTAACAACTTCTTCTTCTTTAACGCCCAGTTGCTCAGCAACGATTTTCTTGACGCGCTCTTCGATGGTGCTCATACCTTGTTTTCACTCCTAATGGACAAATTCAGGCAGCTGGCCAGTGGGTAAGTGTATAGAAAGGCTTTTCAGCTTTTCAACTGAAAGCTTTGTCCCTCAAACCCTTTGGCCATCTGCCTATAAATTGATTGCAGCTTTATAACGGATTTTAGACAGCTCGTATGACATTTTTTTGAAGCAATCCGTCACATTTGACTCACATATACATCCCGCCGTTGACCGGGATTGTAGCCCCAGTAACGTATGCCGCACCGTCGGATGCCAGAAAAGCGACCACTTGCGCGATCTCTTGAGCCTGGCCCAGACGACCCAGCGGAATTTGCGTCAGCAGTGCTTCACGCTGCGCTTCCGGCAGTTCGCGGGTCATATCGGTGTCGATAAAACCTGGAGCAACCGAGTTCACCGTGATCGACCGCGAACCCACTTCACGGGCCAGGGCACGGCTGAAACCTTCGAGACCGGCCTTGGCGGCCGCGTAGTTTACTTGGCCTGCGTTGCCCATGGCACCCACAACCGAGCCAATACTGATAATTCGGCCCCAACGAGCCTTGGTCATGCCACGCAGAACGCCCTTGGACAGGCGATACAGGCTGTTCAGGTTGGTATCGACCACGTCGTACCATTCGTCATCTTTCATGCGCATCATCAGGTTGTCGCGAGTGATGCCGGCGTTGTTCACCAGGATCGCCGGCGCACCGAACTGCTCGGCGATGCTGGCCAGGACTGCAGCCACGGACTCGTCACTGGTAACGTTCAGCTCAAGGCCGGTGCCCTGGATGCCATTTTCCTTGAGGGTGGCAGCAATGCGCTCGGCACCCGAAGCGGACGTGGCGGTACCCACCACGGTGGCGCCCATACGCCCCAGCTCAAGCGCGATGGCCTGGCCGATACCACGGCTGGCGCCGGTCACCAGTGCAACTTTACCTTGCAGACTCATGCAAGCTTCTCCTAGTTCAGGCCAACGCTGCACGGGCGGCAGCGAAAGCATCTGGGGTGTTCAGGTTAGAGGTCGACACGCCTTCGGCGCAGCGCTTGTTGAGGCCGGCCAGGACCTTGCCCGGGCCGCACTCGACCAGCTCGGTGGCGCCATTGGCTGCCAGAGTCTGGACCGACTCGACCCAACGCACCGGCTTGTACAACTGCTCCAGCAGGTCGCGCTTGAGGGTGTCCAGGTCGGCGGCCACAGCGGCACTGACGTTCTGTACCAATGGAATCTGCGGCGCCTGCCAGTTGATCGCAGCGATCGACTCGGCAAAGCGCTCGGCGGCCGGGCGCATCAGCTCACAGTGGGAAGGCACGCTGACCGGCAGCGGCATGGCGCGCTTGGCGCCCCGCGCCTTGCAGCCCTCGATGGCGCGATCCACAGCCGCCTTGGCCCCGGCGATCACCACCTGGCCAGGGGAGTTGTAGTTCACGGCGCTGACCACCTCGCCCTGCGCGGCTTCAGCACAGGCGGCGACCACATCGGCATCTTCCAGGCCGAGAATTGCAGCCATGCCGCCCTGCCCTGCCGGCACGGCTTCCTGCATCAACTGGCCACGACGCTCGACCAGCTTGGCCGCTTCACCCAGAGTCAGGCTGCCAGCGGCGACCAGGGCACTGTATTCACCCAGGCTGTGACCGGCGACGAAAGCCGGGCGCGCGCCACCTTCGGCCAGCCATACACGCCACAGGGCGATGGACGCGGTGAGGATGGCCGGCTGGGTCTTGTCGGTTTGATTGAGCAGCTCTGCAGGACCTTCCTGGGTCAGAGCCCAGAGGTCGTAGCCCAGAGCATCGGAGGCTTCTTTGAACGTATCGAGGATCAGTGGGTACTGCGCGCCCAGCTCGGCCAACATGCCGAGGGACTGCGAGCCCTGTCCTGGAAAGACGAATGCGAGGGATGCAGACATGTAACAAGCCCCTAATGATCTTGTCGTCGGAGAATTGACGTCACACCGTGGTGGACGCAAGAAACTGACAGTTGGATGGCCAATTGAACTGAGCGGTCACATTTAAGCACTCCACAGGGAAAACGCCTAAAGCAACAAGTCTTCAAGACGCCCATGCAAGCGGCGCGGCAGGTCTTCCTGGATCTCGATCAACGCCCGCTGAATGGCACTCTGGAAACCTTGAACGCCTGCAGAACCATGGCTCTTCACCACGATCCCCTGCAAGCCGAGGAAACTCGCACCGTTGTGCCGCGCCGGCGCCAGATCCGCCTGCAACCTGCGCATCAGCGGCAAGGCCAGCGCCCCAACAGCCCGGGACAGCAGATTCTGCCTGAACAAGGCTTCTATACGAGCGGCGATCATGGTCGCCAGCCCCTCGCTGGACTTGAGCAGGATGTTGCCGACAAAACCGTCGCACACCACCACGTCCGCCTCGCCCCGATACAACCCATCGCCCTCGACGAAACCGATGTAGTTGAGGCCGCGGGCCTGCTGCAGCAAGCTCGCCGCCAGCTTGACCTGCTGGTTGCCCTTGATGTCCTCGGTGCCGATATTCAGCAAGGCCACCCGCGGCCGCACGATGCCCAGGGTTTCCGCCGCAACCGAGCCCATGATGGCGAACTGCAACAGGTGCTCGGCACTGCAATCGACGTTGGCTCCCAGATCCAGCAATTGGCAATAGCCACGCTGAGTCGGGATGGCAGCCACCATCGCCGGCCGATCGATTCCGGGCAGGGTTTTCAGCACATAACGCGACAGCGCCATCAGCGCACCGGTATTACCGGCACTGACGCAGGCCTGGACCTTCTCATCGCGCAACAGCTCAAGGGCCACCCGCATCGAAGAGTCCGGCTTGCCCCGCAGGGCCTGGGAAGGCTTTTCGTCCATGGTGATCACCTCGCTTGCAGGGGTAATCGTCAGGCGCGCGCGATCCACAGCCGTTTGACCGGAAATCAGTTCTTCAAGAAGGGAGGGTTGACCAACCAGGGTCAGGTGCAGCGAGGGGGTAGCAGACAGACAAGCAATACTCGCCTGAACAATGCTGCGGGGACCGAAGTCCCCGCCCATTGCGTCAATCGCGATGACTTGAGCGGACAAGGATTACTCGTCAGCGCCCTTGTCGATCACTTTACGACCACGGTATACGCCTTCTGGCGATACGTGGTGACGCAGGTGAACTTCACCGGTGGTCTTTTCTACGGACAGGGTGCTAGCCTCGAGAGCATCGTGGGAACGACGCATGTCACGGGCAGAGCGGGATTTTTTGTTCTGCTGAACAGCCATAATTGATTAACTCCTAAACGTTTGGGTCACGCTTTAACTGCGCCAATACACTGAACGGGTTGGACCGCGTTACCTCGTCCTCGCTCGGTTCGGGCTCATCGAGCCCCGCCGGCTGCTGGCATTCTTCCGGATGATGAGCAGGCACGATTGGCAAGGCAAGCAAAAGCTCTTCCTCGACCAACGCCTGCAGATCCAAAGGATCTTCGCCCAGTTCCAGCACGTCATAACCTTTCGGCAACGACTGGGTATTCGCACCCTCCTTCACCACAGCGTAACTGCACTCACTGTGGATCGGCAGGGTGACCAGCTCAAGACAACGCTGGCAAACCATTTTGACTTCGACGTCGATGGAGCTGTGGATAACTACAGCTTTACGCTCGTCACGCTCGAAAACGAATTTAGCCTGCACCGTACCGACATTGTCGGAAAGCGGGTCGCAGAGTCTCTCCAAATCGGCCAGCAGCAGTTCACCTTGAAGGGTGGTGCCACGGTCAGCCAATTTGCGCGGGTCAACGTGAGGTGGAATCGGGTCATTCAACATAGGCGCAGCATTATAGGGATGCCCCAGGCCATGTCAAAGGAAATTCAGCCCTGTCCGTCACTTGCAAGCCTCGCTAGAATTCCCGGCCTGCCTCAGGAGACGCACATGCTGCCTTTATTACTCGCCTCAAGCTCGGCCTACCGCCGGGAATTGCTGTCCCGCCTGCGCCTGCCCTTCACCTGCAGCTCTCCTGACATCGACGAAAGCCATCGTCCCGGAGAGCCTGCCACGGCCCTGGTGAAACGCCTGGCCGAGGAAAAGGCCCGCGCCCTGGCAAGCAGCCATCCAGCACACCTGATCATCGGTTCCGACCAGGTCGCGGTGCTCGGCGAGCGCATCATCGGCAAACCCCATACCTTCGAAAAAGCCCGCCAGCAACTGCTGGACGCCAGCGGCGCCAGTGTGACCTTCCTCACCGGCCTGGCCCTGCTCAACAGCCAGACCGGCCACTGCCAGGTCGACTGCGTCCCGTTCACGGTCAACATGCGCACCCTGGACAGCACCCGCATCGAACGCTACCTGCACGCCGAACAGCCCTATGATTGCGCCGGCAGCTTCAAGGCCGAAGGCCTGGGGGTCAGCCTGTTCCAGAGCACCGCCGGCAGCGACGCCACCAGCCTTATAGGCCTGCCACTGATCCGCCTCGTGGACATGCTGCTGACCGAGGGCGTAGAGACACCCTGAGCCGCCATAAAAAAGCCGGCACTCAAGCCGGCTTTTTATTGAGCAACACCCGATCAGCGCAAGGTTGGGCCCTGAAAGCCCATCCACATGGCAATCTGCTCTGCCACGCTGGCACCGAGCTTCTTCGAGAAGCGATCAAATGGCGATTCCTGGACGGTAAAGTCCACCACCTCTTTCTCGCCAATCACATCCCGCGCCACCGAACTGGTATTGCCCAGGCCATCGATCAACCCCAATTGCAGCGCCTGCTCGCCCGACCACACCAGGCCGGAGAACAGCTCCGGATGCTCCTTGTCCTTCAGGCGATCGCCACGGCCCTGCTTGACGCTGGCAATGAACTGGCGATGAGTGGTGTCCAGCACGCCCTGCCAGAACTGGGTCTCTTCAGGCTTTTGCGGCTGGAACGGATCCAGGAACGACTTGTGCTCGCCCGAGGTATAGGTGCGACGCTCAACCCCCAGCTTCTCCATGGTACCGACAAAGCCGTAGCCGGCCGCCGTCACACCAATGGAACCCACCAGGCTCGCCTTGTCGGCATAAATCTCGTCAGCAGCGCTGGCGATGTAGTAAGCACCCGACGCCCCGAGATCCGAGATCACCGCGTAGACCTTGGTGTCCTTGTGCAAAGCCCGCAGACGACGGATCTCGTCATAGACGTAGCCGGACTGCACCGGGCTGCCGCCAGGGCTGTTGATACGCAGCACAATACCCTTGACCTTGGGATCATCGAACGCAGTACGCAGGCTGCCGACAATATTGTCAGCACTGGCCGATTCCTTGTCGGCAATCACCCCCGTGACATCGATCACCGCGGTGTAGCTACCGCCACGAGTGGCATTCTTTTCCATGGTCATCAGCGGCGTGAACAACGCCAGCGCCGCGAACAGATAAACAAAGGTCAACAGCTTGAAGAAAATGCCCCAGCGCCGCGAGCGACGCTGTTCCTGGACACTGGCCAACAGCGTCTTCTCCAGCAGTTTCCAGCTTTTATCATCACCACCTTCAGCGCCCGCCTTGCTCGGCGCCTTCCATTCGTCGGTCATGCCTGCTACCCCAGCAAAAACTTAATCGGCACCCTGGCTCAGCCAGGCGTGCAATTGAGGAAAACGGTCGATGGACAAGCGCGGCTCGAATGCCTGCAAGGCCTCGATGGACTGAGCACCGTAGCTCACGGCCACCGAATCCATTCCGGCATTGCGCGCCATCAACAGATCAAAGGACGAATCGCCAACCATCAAAGCCTGCCGCGGCCCAACCCCGCAATGAGCAAGGATTTCCTCCAGCATCAACGGATGAGGCTTGCTGGCGGTTTCGTCGGCCGCCCGGGTGATATCGAAATACCCTTCCCAACCATGGGCCTTCAACACTCGATCCAGCCCTCGCCGGGCCTTGCCGGTGGCGACAGCCAGCTGATATCCCTCATCCCGAAAGGCGTCGAGAGACTGCACCACACCAGCAAACAGAGGCGAAGGCTCGGCCTCGAGGGCAATGTAGTGATCCGCATAATGCTGACGAAAGGCTACCAACTGCCCATCATCTATTTCCGGATACAGTGTGCGAATCGCCTCTGGCAATCCCAGACCGATAATGCCCTTGACGGCGTAGTCATCGCGGCGAGGAAAGCCGGAACGATCAGCAGATGCGTGCATCGACTCGACAATCCGACCAATGGAATCGGCCAGAGTGCCGTCCCAGTCGAAGATCAGCAGTTTGTAATCAGGGTGCACTCAGGCGCTCCACGGTCTTGGCCCACATCTCATCCACCGGGGCCTGCAATTTCAGCTCGCCGCCATCGGGCAGCGGCACCGTCAACATATAGGCATGGAGAAACAGGCGCTTGCCGCCCAGCTCACGGATCTCGCGAGTGAAATCGTCATCGCCGTACTTGCTGTCACCGGCAATGCAGTGCCCGGCATGCAGGGTGTGCACACGAATCTGGTGAGTACGCCCGGTCACCGGCTTGGCCTCGACCATGGTGGCGAAATCACCGAAGCGGCGCAGCACCTTGAACACGGTCAAGGCCTCCTTGCCCTCTTCGTTGACCTCCACCATGCGCTCGCCGGAGCGCAGGTTGCTCTTGAGCAGCGGCGCACGCACCTGCTTCACCGCCGTGGCCCAATGGCCACGGACCAGCGCCATGTAGCGCTTGTCCACCCCATCGCCCCGCAGCGCGGCATGCAGATGACGCAGCATGCTGCGTTTTTTCGCGATCATCAGCAGGCCGGAGGTGTCCCGATCGAGGCGATGCACCAGCTCCAGCTCCTTGGCGTCCGGGCGCAACTGACGAAAGGCTTCGATCACCCCGAAATTCAAGCCGCTGCCGCCATGCACGGCAATCCCGGCAGGCTTGTTGATCACAATCAGGGCCTTGTCTTCGAAGACGATCGAGGCTTCCAGGCGCTGCAGCAACCCTTGAGCCAGCGGCACCGGCTCGTCGCGCTCGGGCACCCGCACGGGAGGCACGCGCACCACATCACCCGCTTGCAGCTTGTACTCGGGCTTGATCCGCCCCTTGTTCACTCGCACTTCGCCTTTACGCAAAATACGGTAAATCAAGGTCTTGGGCACGCCTTTGAGCCGGGCGAGAAGGAAGTTATCAATACGTTGGCCGGCATATTCCGGCGAGACCTCAAGCAATTGAACGCCTGGAGTCGAGGGGGCAGTAGTCGTCATGGCGCGAATGATAACAATTTTTTATGGATTTGAAGCACTTAATGATTGCTGCTATAGTCGCGAACGCCGCCAAAAGCGGCTGGGCAGAGGAACAGCGGCAAACAGCCGGCCCTGACCAACGCAATTCATAAGGACGCAAGGCCGTCCTACGCAGTTTTCACTATCTAACGGAAGAGTTCGGCGTTGTAACAAGCGCAGGTGACATGAGGCCTGAAGCCCGTAGAAAGCAGAGTGACTACTCGCCTTTTACGCAGCGATTAACGGCCAGTTCACAAAGTGCAGTCAGCGACAAACGATCCCGAGCGAAAGTTGCGGAAACAACGCCTTTAGCCATGATGCGTGACCTCCCCTTTCGGAGTTCACGGTAAATGCCAACCCGCTGCGGATTCTGCGCGCGGCAGCACCCGAATTATCAGGGATACGTGTAGGGTGGAGATGCACAACCGTCGGACTGTGTAGCATTAGGCTTTATCAAGACGCTTCATCTCGTCCACAGTCGCCGGTTGATTCCTCCTCCTGACAGACTTTTGCTTAAGCGGTGCCTTAGTCACCACAGCAAGCAGGACGCGTAAGTCGCGACTTCGTTCTTAGTTACCCGGACGAACCTCGCTAGACACTCGAGTGGTCAACCACTCCTGACGCACCTGACACCGACCGTGAGAAGTCGTGTGTGCCGAACGCCGTTTCCGGCAGCCCGGAAACCGACGGTACTACATGAAAAGAATGCTGATTAACGCAACTCAACCCGAAGAGTTGCGTGTTGCTCTGGTAGACGGCCAGCGCCTCTACGACCTGGACATCGAGTCCGGAGCCCGCGAGCAGAAAAAGGCCAACATCTATAAAGGCCGCATCACTCGCATCGAACCAAGCCTCGAGGCTGCCTTTGTCGATTTCGGCTCTGAGCGCCACGGCTTCCTGCCCCTCAAAGAAATCTCCCGCGAATACTTCAAGAAAGCCCCCGAAGGCCGCGTCAACATCAAGGACGTCCTGAGCGAAGGCCAGGAAGTCATCGTCCAGGTCGAGAAAGAAGAGCGTGGCAACAAGGGCGCCGCCCTGACCACCTTCATCAGCCTCGCCGGCCGTTACCTGGTACTGATGCCGAACAACCCGCGTGCCGGCGGTATCTCCCGCCGCATCGAAGGCGAAGAGCGCAACGAACTGCGTGAAGCGCTGAACGGCCTGGTGGCACCAGCCGACATGGGCCTGATCGTGCGCACTGCCGGCCTGGGCCGCAGCAGCGAAGAGATGCAGTGGGACCTCGACTACCTGCTGCAACTCTGGACCGCCATCAAGGAAGCGTCCCTGGATCGTTCCGCGCCATTCCTGATCTACCAGGAAAGCAACGTGATCATCCGTGCGATCCGCGACTACCTGCGCCAGGACATCGGCGAAGTGCTGATCGACAGCGTTGAAGCCCAGGACGAAGCCCTGACCTTCATCCGCCAGGTGATGCCGCAGTACGCCAGCAAGATCAAGCTGTACGAAGACAGCGTGCCGCTGTTCAACCGTTTCCAGATCGAAAGCCAGATCGAGACCGCTTTCCAGCGCGTGGTCGAACTGCCTTCCGGCGGCTCCATCGTCATCGATCCGACCGAAGCCCTGGTGTCCATCGACATCAACTCGGCCCGCGCCACCAAAGGCAGCGACATCGAAGAAACCGCCCTGCAGACCAACCTGGAAGCAGCGGAAGAAATCGCTCGCCAACTGCGCCTGCGTGACATCGGCGGCCTGATCGTCATCGACTTCATCGACATGACCCCGGCCAAGAACCAGCGTGCCGTGGAAGAAAAAGTCCGCGAATGCCTGGAAGCCGACCGCGCCCGCGTGCAGATCGGCCGCATCTCGCGCTTCGGCCTGCTGGAAATGTCCCGTCAGCGCCTGCGTCCATCCCTGGGCGAAAGCAGCGGCATCGTCTGCCCGCGCTGCAACGGCACCGGCATCATCCGTGACGTCGAGTCGCTGTCCCTGGCGATCCTGCGCCTGATCGAAGAAGAAGCCCTGAAAGACCGCACCGCCGAAGTGCGCGCCCAAGTGCCGATTCCGGTCGCCGCTTTCCTGCTCAACGAAAAACGCAACTCGATCACCAAGATCGAACTGCGCACCCGCGCCCGCATCGTCATCCTGCCGAACGATCACCTCGAAACGCCACACTTCGAAGTTCAGCGCCTGCGTGATGACAGCCCGGAAGCCAACACCAACCAGTCCAGCTACGAAATCGCAGCGGCCGCCGCCGAAGCCGAAGAAGTCCAGCCAACCGCCGCCACCCGCACCCTGGTTCGCCAGGAAGCGGCAGTGAAGACTGCCCCGGCCCGCGCCAATGCTCCGGTTCCGACCGAAGTCGTCGCTGCCCCTGTAGCTGCACCGGCTCCAGTGGCCGAACCAAGCCTGTTCAAAGGCCTGGTGAAGTCCCTGGTCAGCCTGTTCGCTACCAAGGAAGAGCCAGCCGCACCGGTCGTGGTCGAGAAGCCAGTGACCGAGCGCCCTGCTCGCAGCAACGAAGAACAGCGTCGCAATGGCCGCCAGCAGAGCCGCAACCGTAACGGTCGCCGCGATGAAGAGCGCAAGCCGCGCGAAGAACGTGCTCCGCGAGAAGAACGCGCACCACGGGAAGAGCGTCAGCCACGCGAAGTTCGCGAAGCCCGTGAAGAAGTTCAAGCGGTAGCCCGCGAAGAACGCGCACCCCGTGCACCGCGCGAAGAACGCCAGCCACGCGCCCCGCGTGAAGAGCGCAAGCCACGTGGCGAGCGTGAAGAACGCGTGCGTGAACTGCGTGAGCCTCTGGACGCCGCTCCAGCTGCAGCCGCTGCTACCGCCGCCGTTGTTGCCGAAGAACGTCCGGCGCGCCAGCCTCGCGAAGAGCGCCAGCCACGTGCGCCACGTGAAGAGCGCCAACCACGTGCCGAACAGGCTCAAGCCGCTGCCGCCAGCGAAGAAGAAGCGCTGCCGAACGAAGAGCAACTGCAGGAAGACGGCCAGGACAACGCCGAAGGCGAACGCCCACGTCGTCGCTCCCGCGGCCAGCGTCGTCGCAGCAACCGTCGCGAGCGTCAACGTGATGCCAACGGCAATGTGATCGAAGGCTCGGAAGAAAACGCCGAAGAGCCAAGCAGCGCCGATCTGGCTGCCGGCCTTGCGGTAACTGCCGCGGTTGCCAGCACCGCCATCAGCGCCAACGCTGAAGCCGAAGCTCACCAGCAAGCCGAACGTGCGACTGCCGCTGTAGAAGACAAGGCTCCGGAAGCCCCAGTGGTTGAAGCCACCACGCCGGTAGAAGCCCCAGTGGTTCCTGCAGTGGAAGTGGCTCCAGTGGCTGAAGTGCAGGCTCAGGTTGAAGTGGCTGCCGAACCGGCCGTGGTTGTCGAAGCCCAGCCTGTGGTTGCCGAACAACCGGCAGCAGAACCTGTAGCCCAGGCGCCAGTGGTTGAAGAAAAGGCCATCGAGCCGGTTCAGGAAGCCCCTGCGCCAGCCCCGGTTGCCGAGCTAGCAGTGGTGGTTGAAGAGCCTGTAGCGGCCCAGCAGCCTGCCCAGGTTGAAGAGCCGGCTCCGGTTGCAGCACCGGTGGTGGCCGAAGAGCCCGCACCCGCTGTCGAAGCTGAAGCCGCGCCGGTCAGCACCCTGACCAGCAATGGCCGTGCACCGAACGACCCACGCGAAGTGCGTCGCCGCAAGCGTGAAGCCGAGCGCCTGCAGAAGGAAGCCGAGCTGGCTGCCGCTGCTGCTCCGGCTGAAGCCGTGGTGACCGCCGAGCCTGCTCCGGTAGAAGCGCCAGAGGTGGTCGAGGCCGCCCCTGCGCCAGCCGAAGAGACTGCACCGGCACCAGTGGCCGAACCTGCAGTGGAAGAAGCGGCCCCTGTGGCCGAGCAAGCACCGCGCGCTGTCGAGCACGCTGCGCATGCCGAGGAAGAACAGCACGAGCCTAAACCTCTCGTCTGATTCCAGCAGCCCATGAAAAAGCCCCGCCCGGGTAACCGGGCGGGGCTTTTTTATACCTGGAGCACCTGACAATCCGGAAACAGCAACGCCTGCGGAACGTCCACATCCCAGGTCACCCCCGGATCCGTCACCGAAACTTCCACCACCCGCCCCGAAGCGAACAGCGGCCGGGCTCCCCGATCACCAGACAGGCCCTGCAACGCTGCGCCATAAGACCGGCCAAAGCCCACCGGATGACCCAACTCATCCCCCAGCCGCGGCACGCTGATGCCCTCCTCGGTCATTGCCTCCATCACCCGACTGGCGGTGGCGGGCAGGATAAAGGGCATGTCCCCCAGCCAGACCATCCAGCCATGAGCATCGGCGCAGGCAGCCACTGCCGCAGCCAGGCTATGCCCCATGCCCACGGAGTCCAGCACCAGTACCTGACAACCGTAGGCACGCGCCAGATCCGCCACCTGGGGTCGATCCGCCGTGGTCACCAGTACTCGCTGGGCAACGTCCACCGGCAGGCTCACCAGCACCTGCTCCAGCACCGGCCGCTGCACCCCGTCACGCCCGCGGCAGGGCGCCAACAGCTTGTCCTGCCCGGCGCCGGCCACCTGGCGAAAACGCCTGCCCTGCCCCGCCGCCAGGATGATCGCGCAAGGCTTGCGGCTCACCTCACCGTCTCCGCCACTCGCACCGGGAGCTTCTTCTGCAGCGGTTCGACGCCATTTTTCAGCGCGACGATTTCGGCCAGCAACGACAAGGCAATCTCCGCCGGCGTATGGCTGCCGATGGGCAATCCGACCGGCCCGTGCAAGCGCTCGATGGCCTGCGCCGAAAGACCCAGCAGCGCCAGATTGTCCCGGCGTTTCTGGCTGTTGGCCCGGGAACCCAGGGCGCCGACGTAAAATGCCCGGGAGTCGAGCGCCGTCAGCAGCGCCATGTCATCCAGGCGCGGATCATGGGTCAGGGCCACCACCGCCGTGCGCTCGTCGGGCTCGATGCTCAGCACCGCATCGTCGGGCATCCCGGCGACAAAACGTCCATCCTGCCCCTCCCAGCCATGCACGAACTCCTGGCGCGGATCGCAGATCAGCACTTCGAAATCCAGCAAGCGGGCCATCTGCGCCACATAGCGCGACAACTGCCCGGCGCCGATCAGCAGCAAGCGCCAGCGCGGTCCGTAGATCGCCCGCAGGGTGACCCCGTCAAACGCCAATTCATCGCCGCGGTTCGCCGTCTTGAGCAGCACCTGGCCGGTGCCCAGGTTCAGCTCCCGGGCCACGATCTGGTGTGCCTCGCAGCGCTGGAGCAATTCGGCGACCCAGGCCGGGTCGCCAACCCGCTCTTCGGTGAGGCACAAGGTGCCGCCACAGGGCAGGCCGAATCGCGCCGCTTCCTCCAGGGTCACGCCGTAGGTCACCAGTTGCACCGGCGGCCCGTGGCGAGACAGGCGCCCATCGCCCTGGCGGCTGATCAGGTCATCCTCGATACAGCCTCCGGACACCGAGCCGATCACCACCCCGTCGTCGCGCAAGGCCAGCATGGCGCCGGGTGGCCGCGGCGCGCTGCCCCAGGTCTGCACCACGCTGTACAGCAGCACGCCGCGCCCGGCGCGCCGCCATTCCAGGACACTGCGCAGGACATTCAGGTCGACGCTGTCCATCAGGCGCTCGCCTGCTGCCAGCCCTGCAACTGGTAGCGCACCGGCAGGTTGCGTATGCGCTTGCCGGTGGCGGCGAAGATCGCGTTGCACAGGGCCGGCGCAATCGGCGGCACACCGGGCTCTCCCACCCCGCCCAGGGGCACGTCCCCCGGCGGCGTCACCAGGTGCACCTGCACCTGTTTCGGCGCCAGGGACATGCGCGCCACTTCGTACATATGGAAATTGTCCTGCTGGACCTTGCCCTCCTTGAAGCTGATCTCCCCCAGCACCGCATTGCCCAGGCCCATGACGCAAGCCCCTTCGAATTGCGAGCGGATACGCTCGGGGTTGATCTGCGGGCCGCAATCCACGGCGATATCGGCCTGATGCACGATCAGCGTGCCATCGTCCTTCACTTCCACCTCGATCACCGCCGCCACATAGGTCACGAAGCTGTAGTGCACGGCCAGCCCCAGACCGCGCCCCTTGGGCAGCGAGCGCCCCCAGCCGGCCGCCTTGGCCGCGGTTTCCAGCACCGTGCGCAGGCGCCCGGTATCAATGGGGTAGCGCTCGGGGGATTCGCCGTAGTTCCACTCTTCGCTCAGGGTTCGGGGGTCGATCTGACGATCCGGCCCCAGCAGCTTGAGCTGGTACTGCAGCGGATCCTGGCCGGCCTTGTGGGCCAGTTCGTCGACAAAACTCTGGATCGCGAAGCCATGGGGAATGTTCGACACCGAACGGTACCAGCCGACCCGGGTATGGGCCGCGGCCTCGGGGTTTTCCAGGCGCACGTTGGGAATCGCGTAGGCCATGTTGGTAAAGCCCATGCCCAGCTCGAAGGCGCCTTCGTGATTCATCCCCGGGGCGAACAGCGCGGTGATGCTCGGCGCCACGGTGCGGTGCAGCCAGGCCGCCGGCAGGCCGTCCTTGTTCAGCCCGGCCTTGAGGTATTCCGCCGACACGGTATGGAAGTAGGAGTTGTGGATATCGTCCTCGCGGGTCCACTGCACCCGCACCGCCTTACCGGGAAAGGCCTTGGCCAGGATCGCCGCCTCCAGGATGAAGTCGGGCTTGGACTTGCGCCCGAAGCCGCCGCCCAGCAGCGTGACGTTCACCGTGACCTGCTCGAAGCCGATCCCCAGGCGTTCGGCGATTCGCTCGCGGGTCACCTGTGGCGCCTGGCTCGGTGCCCACGCCTCGCAGCGACCGTCCTGGAATCGCGCCACGGCCACCATCGGCTCCATCGGCGCCTGGGCCAGGTGCGGCAGGTAATAGCTGGCCTCCAGGCTGCTCTCGGCGCCCTTCAGGGCCTCATCCAGGTTGCCGGTACTGCGCACCACCTTGCCCGGTTGCCGCGCCGCCGCCTCCAGTTGCTTGCGGTATTGGATGGAGTCGTAGCCAGCGTTGGCACCATCCTCCCACTCGATCCTCAAGGCATCGCGGCCCTTGATCGCCGCCCAGGTGTTGCTCGCCACCACAGCCACGCCGCCCAGGGGCTGGAACTCCGAAGGCAAGGGGCGGCTGTCGATGGGCACGACCTTGATCACCCCCGGTACCTTCAAGGCTGCGCTGTCATCCACCGACTTGACCTTGCCGCCATACACCCGGGGCCGCGCCACCGCCGCGAACAGCATGCCGTCGAAATGCACATCGGCGCCGTACACCGCACGGCCGTTGACGATGTCCTGGCCATCGATGGCCCGGGTGGCCTCCTTGCCGATGTAGCGGAACTCCCCGGGCTGCTTCAGGCGCAGGCTATCCCGGGCAGGCACCGCCAGGGCGCCTGCCGCAGCGGCCAGGGCGCCATAGCCCAGCTCACGCCCGGTGGGCTGGTGAACCACCTTGTGCAACTGCGCCCGACACTGCGCCAATGGCACCTGCCACTGCGCAGCGGCGGCCTGTTCCAGCATGGTCCGCGCAGCCGCGCCACAGCGGCGCATGGGCTCGTACCAATGACGCATGCTGCGCGAGCCGTCGGTGTCCTGGTTGCCGAAACGCACCTCGTCACCCGGTGCCTGGCGCACCTTGACCTGCGCCCAGTCGGCGTCCAGTTCGTCGGCCACCACCATGCTCAGGCTGGTGCGCACGCCCTGGCCCATCTCCGAGCGATTGCAGATCACCGTGACGCTGCCGTCGCTGGCAATGCTCACGTAGACCTTGGGGTCATCGACCCAGCCGTGGGGCATGCCGTCGGCACCGAATTTCTTGTCCTCGGCAAAGGCCTCCTGCCAGCCCCAGCTCGCAGCCAGCACCAGGGCCCCGGTGGCCCCCACACCTTTGAGAAAGCCCCGGCGGCTGAGGTTGCTCAGGGCAAAATCCTGCGGTAGGCGGTTCATGCCTTGGCCTCCTGCAGATGGCTGGAAGCCTGTCGGATCGCGGTCTTGATCCGGTTGTAAGTACCGCAGCGGCAGATATTGCCGAGCATCGCCTCTTCGATCTGCTCGTCGCTGGGGTTGGGGTGGACCTTGAGCAAGGCAGTGGCCGACATGATCTGCCCGCCCTGGCAGTAACCGCACTGGGCCACCGCCGTATCCAGCCAGGCCTGCTGCACCACCTGCCCTACCGGGTCGGTATGCAGGTTGTCGATGGTGCTGACGTTCTTGCCCTGCACCGAGCCTATCGGCGTGATGCAACTGCGCGCCGGGTCGCCGTCGATATGAATCGTACAGGCGCCGCACAGGCCCATGCCGCAGCCGAACTTGGTGCCGTTGTAGCCCGCCACGTCGCGGATAGCCCACAGCAGCGGCATGTCCTCGGTGACGTCCAGTTGATGATCTTGACCGTTGAGCTTCAGGGTAATCATGGGCACGCCCGCATTTTCTGAGTGATGGGGTCGAGTCATCCGCCGTGCAGTACCGCCGCTACGGTGCACGCAGATCGGCTCAGGCTAATCGGGCTCTCTTGTGAAGACAGGCTTCACCGGGCCTTTGGGAACAGCAAAAAGCTGATTCTTAGCCTGCTAAGTTAAGCCGCAATTAACAAAAAAGCCTTGCCCGAACGTCAGCCAGGCAAGGCTTTTTGCTATCCACCGCAAGCCGGCTCTCGCTAATAGAGGTTGGGCTCCATCTCCAGCTCGACACTGAAACGCTCGGCGATATCGCGCTGGATCCGCCGCGCCAGTTCCAGCAACTGCAGGCCGCTAGCGCCGCCATAGTTGACCAGCACCAGCGATTGCAAGCGATGGACCCCGGCATCCGCCTCGCGAAAGCCCTTCCAGCCCGCCTGTTCGATCAGCCAACCGGCCGCCAGCTTCACCTGCCCATCGGCCTGGGGGTAACCCACCAGCCCCGGATGCGACTGCTTGATCTGCGCCGCCAGTGCCGCCGGCACCACCGGGTTCTTGAAGAAGCTGCCGGCATTGCCCAGCACGGCAGGGTCCGGGAGCTTCTCGCTGCGGATGCTGCAGATCGCCCGGCTGACATCGCTGGCCGTCGGCTGTTCGATGCCCTGCTCGCTCAGGCGCTGGCGCACCGGACCGTATTCCAGGTGCAGGTGATCGACACGGTTCAGGGCAAAGCGCACCCGCAGGATCAACCAGCGACCGGCCTGATGCTTGAACAGGCTGTCGCGGTACGCGAACTGACACTGCGCCAGATCGAATTCCCGCAGCTCGCCGGTCTGCCGATCGAGGGCGGTCAGGCCGGCGAACACGTCCTTGATCTCCACCCCATAGGCGCCGATGTTCTGCATCGGTGCGGCGCCGACGGTGCCGGGAATCAGGCTCAGGTTCTCCAGCCCGGACAGGCCCTGCTCCAGGGTCCACTGGACAAAGGGATGCCAGGTTTCCCCGGCCTCGGCCTCGACCACCACCCGCTGCCCGTCATCGCTGAGCAGGCGAATGCCACGAGTGGCCATGCGCAGCACCAGGGCCTGGATATCCGCCGTCAGCAGCAGGTTGCTGCCGCCGCCGATCACCAGCAGCGGCAACTGGTGGGTAGCGCAATAGGCCAGGGCCTCGCGTACCTCGTCGTCGCTGTGGGCCTGGGCAAACCACTTCGCCTTGACCTCGACCCCGAAGCTGTTGAACGGCTTGAGGGACACATCGGCCTGAATGTCCAGGGTCATAGCCGCCCCTTCAATTCGACCACCAGCCGGTCGCAGGCATCCTCGATCAGGTCCAGCACCTGCTCGAAACCCTGCTCGCCGTCGTAGTACGGATCCGGCACTTCATCCAGCGCCGCCTCGTAGCGACGCAGGAACAGGTCCAGCTCGGCCTTGCCCCGAGCCGGTTGCAGGGCCTTGAGGTTGCGCAGGTTGCTCTGGTCCATGGCGAAGATCAGGTCATAGGCAGCGAAATCGGCGCTGCCGACCTGCTGCGCCCGTTGTGCCGACAGGTCGTAGCCGCGCCGCAAGGCAGCCTGCTGGCTGCGCTTGTCCGGGGCCTTGCCGATGTGCCAGTCGCTGGTGCCCGCAGAGGCGACTTGCACCTGGTCACCCAGGCCGGCCTCGTGCAACTTGCGGCGCAGCACGCCTTCGGCGGTGGGCGAGCGGCAGATATTGCCCAGGCAGACGAACAGAACCCGCATCAGGCCTCCAGCAGGCGCCGAACGCGCTCAAGGTCTTCGGCGGTATCGACGCCGGTAGGCGGTGCTTCCAGGGCGTCGGCCACGTGGATCCGCACGCCATGCCACAGGGCACGCAGTTGCTCCAGGGATTCGGTGTTTTCCAGCCAGCACGGGCCCCAACTGACGAAGTCGTGAAGAAAGCCGGCGCGGTAGGCATAGATGCCGATGTGACGGCGATAAGGCACGCCTTCGGGCAGTTGCTCACGACTCTGGGCAAAGGCATCCCGGGCCCAGGGCAAGGTGGCGCGACTGAAGGTCAGGGCCAGGCCGTTGAGGTCGCTGACCACCTTGACCACATTGGGGTTGAACAGGGTCTGCACGTCCTCGATCGGCTCGGCCAGGGTGGCCATGCGCGCTTCGGTGTGGGCTGCCAGGTTGGCCGCTACCTGATCGATCACCGACGGCGGGATCAACGGCTCGTCGCCTTGTACGTTGACCACGATCGCATCCGCGGCCAGGCCCAGCTGGGCGGCGACTTCCGCCAGCCGGTCGGTGCCGGAGTTGTGATCTTCCCGAGTCAGCAGCGCCTCGGCGCCAAAGCCCTGGCAGGCCTCGACGATGCGCTGATCATCGGTGGCCACCACGACCCGCTCGGCGCTGCTCTTGCGCGCCTGTTCCCAGACCCACTGGATCATCGGCTTGCCGGCGATCAGTTGCAGCGGCTTGCCTGGCAAGCGAGTGGAGGCGTAGCGCGCCGGGATGACAACGGTAAAGGCGCTGCTCATTTGTCCAGGCGCTCTTCGGTGGTCAGGGTGCGCGCTTCGCTTTCCAGCATCACCGGGATGCCATCGCGAATCGGATAGGCAAGGCCCGCGCCCTTGCTGATCAGCTCGGTCTTGTCGGCGCTGAGTTTGAGGGGGCCTTTGCAGATCGGGCAGGCGAGGATGTCGAGCAGTTTGGTGTCCATGAGGATTCCCTGGATAAAAGCGAATTAAGGCAGCAGACGATCAGGCAGCAGGCGCATCAACTGAGTATCGAACCAGGCGACGAAGGCCGGCGAAGGCTGGGCATCGACCGCCAGGTACCACCAATCGTCTGCCGCGAAAGCCCGGCACTTGACCGCATCTTTCTCGGTCATGACCAGCGGCAATGACGGGGTGAAGGTCAAGGCCTGCGCACTGTATTGAGCGTGATCGGCAAATGCATGGGGAACAGGCCGCCAGTGTAGCGTTTCAAGGGTGTTGAAGAAACGCTGGGGATTGCCGATGCCCGCCACCGCATGCAGCGCCTGGCCGGGGGCGAAATGCTCCAGCGCACGACGCTCGCCACTGCGCAGGTTGACCAGCACCGAGGGCTTGAGATGAAAGGCGAACCCCTCGTCACGGTCATCAACTGCGCCGTTGTAGAGCACCGCGTCGACGCTCTGCAAACGCTCCGCCGGCTCGCGCAGCGGCCCGGCAGGCAGGCAGCGGCGGTTGCCCAGGCCGCGGGCGGCATCGATCAGCACCAGCTCCAGGTCACGGGCCAGGCGGTAGTGCTGCAGGCCGTCGTCGGACAGGATCAGGTCCAGCGGCTCGGCGGCCAGCAGGGCCTGTACGGCGCGGCCGCGATCCGGGTCGATCATCAGCGGCACGCCGCAGCGCTGGACGATCAGCAGCGGCTCATCACCGGCCACCGCGGCGCAATCTTCGGCGCTGACGCGCCAGGGCAGTTGCGCCGGCTTGGCACCGTAGCCGCGGCTGACCACCCCGACCCGCAACCCGAGGCGCTGGCAGTGCTCCACCAGCCACAGGATCAACGGCGTCTTGCCGGTGCCGCCGACAGTGATGTTACCCACCACGATCAGCGGCACAGGTGGTTGATAGATCGCCCCCTCACCGGCAAGAAAGCGCTGGCGCTTGCCCGTCACCACTCGGCGATACAGGCATTCCAGGGGGCGCAGCAGTTTCAGCGCGGGGTGGCCGTTGTACCAGGCATTGAGCAGGCGATCGGAAAGTGCCATCAGGGTGCCGGGTCCGCCTCGACGGTGGTCATGCGCAGGTGGCTGAAACCGAGCTTGCCGGCTGCATCCATGGCAGTGATCACCGCTTGATGCTGGGTCTTGCCGTCGGCGCTGATGGACAGCGGCAGGTTGGTGTCGCCCGCCGACTCCTTCTGCAGGGCCTCGATCAAGGTCTCCAGGTCATTTTTGGGCAGGACCTGGTTGTTCACCGAAAACACGCCGTCGGCGCTGATGGCGATATCCAGTTGCTTGACCTGCTGGTCTTCGGCCGGCGAGCCGCTGACCGCTTCCGGCAGGTCGACCCGCAGCTCGGTTTCCCGGGTGAAGGTGGTGGTGACAACAAAGAACAGCAGCAGGATGAACACCACGTCGATCAACGACGCCAGGTTGATGTCCACGGTTTCCCGGGGCTTGCGACGGAATTTCACGCTTTGCCCTCGGCCAGATCGACATCGCGGTCGCCCTGGATCACTTCCACCAGCTTGATCGCCTCCTGCTCCATGCCCACCACCAGTTCATCGACCCGGCGTTGCAGGAAGCGGTGGAAGAACACCGAGGGAATGCCCACCATCAGGCCGGCGGCAGTGGTGATCAGGGCTTTGGAAATACCGCCTGCGAGGATGTGCGCGTTGGTGGTCATGCCCGAGCCCATGAACGAACTGAAGATGTCGATCATGCCCAGCACGGTGCCCAGCAGCCCCAGCAGCGGTGCCATGGCGGCAATGGTGCCGAGGGCGTTGAGGTAGCGTTCCAGCTCATGGATGACCCGGGCGGCAGCCTCTTCGATGCATTCCTTCATGATCTCGCGGCCATGCTTGGAGTTGGCCAGGCCCGCCGCCAGAATCTCGCCCAGGGGCGAATCGGCGCGCAGTTCCTTGAGCTTTTCCTTGTTCAGCTGCTTGTCCTTGATCCAGCGCCAGACCTGCCCCAGCAGGTGGGGCGGGGTGACACGACTGGCCCGCAGGGTCCACAGACGCTCGGCAATGATGCCCACGGCAGCAATGGAACTCAGAATGATCGGCAACATCATCCAGCCGCCGGATTTGACCAATTCCCACACAGTGACAGCCCCCTCGAAAAAGTGCGCCACTCTAACATAGGGGCCGGACGCACCGAAGACCGTGATGTCGCATGCTCACAGGCTTTAATAACCCACGGTTATTTAAGGCATTGCGGGCGGCTCACGCCAGAATCGCCGCTGCTCGCGAAGCCCATGCGCCGCCCCGAAGGCCCCCAGTTGCAGCCTCAGAGCGCCCTGTTCGGCACTGTCATAAATTGCCATGTCCAGGCGCTGATAGCGTGCCAGCACTTGAGGATGGGGGTGGCCGAAGGCATTGCCCCGCCCACGGGAAATCAGCACCGCGTCGGGGGCCAGCCGTTGCAGCAAGGCCATGGATGAAGAGGTGCGGCTGCCGTGATGGGGTGCCTGCAGCCAGTGGGTCCGCACCGCCAGCGGGCTGTCGAGCAAGGCTCGCTCGGCACGGGCGTCGATGTCCCCGGTGAGCAGCAGGCGCTCGCCGGCAGCCTCGACCTGGAGCACGCACGAAGCCTGATTGCCGTCGGTCGCCGCCGCCCATTGCCACTGGCGAAAGCGCACGCCATTCCACACCCAGCTCAGCCCACTGTCGCAAGGCCTTGCCTGCAGGCCCGCGGGCAAGGCTTCGGGCTGGCCTCCGCGGACCTCGCCCACGGGCATTGAGCGCTGCACCGCCTGGGCGCCACCGGCATGGTCGTTGTCGGCATGGCTGAGCAGCATCAGGTCCAGCCGCCGGATGCCGAGCCTGTGCAGGGTCGGCACTACCACTCGCTCTCCCAGGTCGAACTCGGCGACCCGCGCGCCAGCGTCATACAGCAGGGCGTGATCACGGGTCCGCAGGATGAATGACAGGCCCTGCCCCACATCCAGCTGCCAGACCTCCACCTCGCCTTCGGGCACGCGCGCCAGGGGTGGCCAGACCGCCAGCAGCAACAGCGGCCAACCCAGAACCCGCATGGGCACGCCCCTGGGCAACAGCAGCAACAGGCAGCCCAGAGCATTCATGCCCCATAGCCACAGAGGGATCTGCGGCGGCACCCAGGCCGGCCACCCACCGGCAATCAATCCGAGCAAGCGGAACAACCCGTCCAGCAATCCACCGGCCAGCCACAACAGGCCCTCACCCACATAAGGCACCGGCAGCAGCAGGCTGCCGAGCAAAGCCGGCGGCAACACCAGAAAGCTGATCCAGGGCACCGCCAGCAAATTGGCCAGCGGCCCGCTGAGGCTGATAGGCAGCCCCAGAGCCAGCAACGGCGGCAGCAGGCCAATGGCGATCAACCATTGGGCCCGGGTCCAGCCCTGCCACCAGCTCCACGCCCCCAGGCGCCCGGCAAAGGTCAAGATCAGGATTGCCACTGCGGCAAAGGACAGCCAGAACCCCGCCTGCAAGCTGGCCAGCGGCTCGGCCAGCAACACCGCATTCAACGCCAGCAGCAGGGGCCAGCCGGCCGGCAGATGGCGAAAGCGCATGCGCCAGAGCAGTACCAGGGCGACCATCACACAGGCGCGCTGCACTGGCACATCGAACCCCGCCAGCAGGCCGTAGCCCAGGGCGCCGAGCCAGGCCAGGGCACAGGCCCAGGGCAACCACGGCAAGCGCTCGGGCCAGAGACCATGGCGGGCCAGCCCGGCCACCGCGAAATAGATCACCCCAGCCAGCAGGCTGATGTGCTGCCCGGAAATCACCATCAGGTGGACGGTGCCGGTGTCCTGCAACAGCTGCCAGTCTTGCCGCGTCAGGCCGGAACCGTCGCCCATCACCAGCGCCGCCAGCCCCGCACCGCGCCCCTGTGCCTCGACCTCTAGCAAGCGCTGGCGCAAGCCTTGCCGCCAGGCCTGCGGGGCCGGTGCCAGTAACTGCCCGGCCTTGACCGTGCCGGTGGCGCCGATACGGCGCGCCAGCAGCCAGGCCTGGTAATCGAAGCCCTGGGGATTCAACAAACCCATCGGCTGGCGAAGCTTGACCGCCAGCCGCCAGCGCTCGCCACTCTTGAGCGCCGGGCCCTCACGCCAGGCCAGCCGCATGCGCCGGGGCAGCCGCTCACGGCGGGCCTGGGCATCTTCCAGCTCGAAACGCACCACGCCGCCCGCCTGCTCCGGCAGGCCGCTCACTCGCCCCTCCAGCCAGCGGGTCTGTGCCTCCAGGCGCGGCGCCAGGCGATCATCCAGGGCCGACTGCGCGGACACACAGGCCCAGGTGAAACCGAACAGGAAAAATGCCACCGGATGTGTACGAAACGGCAACAGCATCAAGGCCAGTATCGCCATACACAGCAGCAGCCAGCCTGGGGGCAAGGCCGGCATGAAACCCAGCGCCAGCAGCCCCGCAGCCAGCGCCAGCATTGCGCTACGCATCCGCCCGCCCCTCCTTGGGAGTTCATACTCTTGGCTTAGTCGAGGATGGGCAGCGCGGCTTTATCATTTGTCACAATGTCTGAATTTTCGCCGACTAGAATCCGGTCATAATCGTCGCCTGACCCGACCGAGAAGCCTTATGCCCCGGCGCTTATTCAAACGTTACATGCCAGATCCGACCAGCATCCGGGAACACAAGTCCTTACGCTTTCTCGGCACCCTGCTGCATGACGCCAACCTCTGGCACCTCAATCGACACTCGGTGGCCCGGGCCATGGCCGTGGGCCTGTTTGCCGCCTTTATTCCCATTCCAATGCAGATGTTGCTGGCTGCGGTACTGGCCATCTGGCTACGCGGCAATATGCCCATCAGTGTCAGCCTGGTCTGGTTGACCAACCCCATCACCATGCCGCCGGTGTTCTTCTGCACCTACCAACTGGGGGCCTGGCTGATGAACGTGCCGCCGCGCACCCTGCCCGACGAGCTGACCTGGGAGTGGATCAGCAGCCAGCTGGCAACCCTGTGGCAACCCTTCCTCCTCGGCTCGGTGGTGGCCGGGCTGGTGCTGGGGGCCACTGCCTATTGCCTGACCATGCTCTATTGGCGCTGGTGGGTCGCGCGCCAATGGTCCAGGCGCAAGCAGCAACGGCAGTGACCAACGAAAACGGCCTCCCGAGGGAGGCCGTTTGCATGACGCACTAAAGGCATTTACTGACGCATGCCGCGCCCGCTCACCAGCAGCCGTGCGCAACCGATATACAGCACCAGGGTGGCCACCAGCATGAAGGTAATGGCGATGCTGATCTTGATGTCCGACACCCCGAGGATGCCGAAACGGAAGGCGTTGACCATGTGCAGCACCGGGTTGGCCAGGGACACCGTCTGCCAGAACGGCGGCAGCAGGTTGATCGAGTAGAACACCCCGCCCAGGTAGGTCAGGGGCGTCAGCACGAAGGTCGGGATGATCGAGATATCGTCGAAGTTGCGTGCAAAGACTGCGTTGATGAAGCCCAGCAGCGAGAAGATGGTCGCGGTCAGCACTACCACCAGCACCGTGATGCCCAGGTGGTGCACCTGCAGCGTGGTGAAGAACAGCGACAGCAGCGTCACGATGACCCCCACCATCAGCCCCCGCAGCACCCCGCCCAAGGTGTAGCCGATGAGAATGGTATGGGGCGACAACGGCGAGACCATCAACTCCTCGATGGAGCGCTGGAACTTGCTGCCGAAGAAGCTCGATACCACGTTGCCGTAGGAGTTGGTGATCACCGACATCATGATCAGCCCCGGGACGATGTACTCCATGTAGGTGAAACCACCCATGTCGCCGATCTGCCGGCCGATCAGGTTACCGAAGATGACGAAGTACAGGACCATGGTGATGGCCGGGGGCAGCAGGGTCTGCGGCCAGATCCGGGTGAAGCGCCGGACTTCGCGATAGACAATGGTGTTGAGCGCCACCAGGTTGGGTTTGAACTCCGAACTCATACCGCCACCTTCGACAGATTCTTCTCCACCAGGGACACGAACAACTCCTCAAGACGGTTGGTTTTGTTACGCAGGCTCAGCACCTCGATGTTCTGCAGGGCCAGTTGGCCGAACAGCGCGGTGATGCCCACGGCCTTGTCCACCTGGACCTCCAGGGTATGGCTGTCCACCAGCCGGGTCGGATAGCCGGCCAGTTGCGGCGCCACGCTCAGGTCGTTCTTCAGGTCGAGGAGGAAAGTCTCCACATGCAGCTGGCTGAGCAACTGGCGCATGCTGGTGTTCTCGACGATGGTGCCGTGGTCGATGATGCCGATGTTGCGGCACAGCTGCTCAGCCTCTTCCAGGTAGTGGGTGGTGAGGATGATGGTGATGCCTTTCTGGTTGAGCTCGGTGAGAAAGCTCCACATGGAACGGCGCAGCTCGATATCGACCCCGGCGGTAGGTTCGTCAAGGATCAACAGGCGCGGTTCATGCACTAGCGCGCGGGCGATCATCAGGCGCCGCTTCATGCCACCGGACAGGGAACGCGAAGGCACATCGCGCTTGTCCCACAGGCCGAGCTGGGTCAGGTACTGCTCGGCGCGCTGCTTGGCGATCTTCGCCGGAATGCCGTAGTAGCCGGCCTGGGTCACGACGATGTCGAAGGTTTTCTCGAACTGGTTGAAGTTGAATTCCTGCGGCACCACGCCGATGCAACGCTTGAGCGCCGCCGGCTCACGATCCAGGTCGTGGCCGAAGACGCTCACCGTACCGCTGGTCTTGTTCACCAGGGTCGAGAGAATGCCGATGGTGGTGGATTTGCCGGCCCCGTTAGGGCCGAGCAGGGCGAAAAAGTCACCTTCGGCGACATCCAGATCGATACCACTCAGGGCCTGGAAACCGTTGCCGTAGGTTTTGGTTAGCTGCCGGATGGACAGAGCGGAACTCATATCGGATTCATGCACCAAGAAGGGGGAATTTTATAAGTAAGGGCGGCCCGAGCCGATTGCAACGACGCCGGACGCCCGCCATGTTGCGTGCCTGCGTCGTGCAAGTACAGTCACCCGTATCGATAGTGGGTATTAAGTCAACGCGGTCATCACGGCCTGGCGATAGGCCGGGCGCTGTTTCAAGCGCTCATACCAG
This sequence comes from Pseudomonas sp. JV245A, assembly GCF_032424515.1. Classification (NCBI taxonomy): domain Bacteria; kingdom Pseudomonadati; phylum Pseudomonadota; class Gammaproteobacteria; order Pseudomonadales; family Pseudomonadaceae; genus Pseudomonas; species Pseudomonas sp. JV245A. The sequence continues at coordinate 6,988 of NZ_VYKE01000005.1, read as the reverse complement.
GCTTGCAGATGGGGCATGGAAGGACGCTCGATGGGCATCTCGAACCAAGCGTAGATGAAACTGCCGAGGGGAATGTCGCCCACGCCGATCTCCTGCCCGGACAGGTAAGGCTGCTCGCCCAGGGCCTGATCGACCCGCGCCAGCAGCTCGGCACACGTGGCCTTGGCGGCGTTGATCTGCGCCCAGTCCTGCTGCTCGGCCGGGGTGCGCACTACGCCCCAGAACAGATATCGGAAGGGTTCAGCGAAGGTCGAGGTGGTCCAGTCCATCCACTTCTCGGCGCTGGCCCGCAGTTGCACGTCGGCTGGGTACCAGTGGCTATCGGCGGCGTAGCGCGCAGCCAGGTAGCGCACGATGGTATTGGACTCCCAGAGCACGAAGTCGCCGTCTTCAATCAGTGGAATCCGGCCATTGGGGTTCAGCGCCCGGTACGCCGGGGTGTCCACCACCCCAAAGGCGCCGCCGGCGTCCAGGGACTCATAGGCGAGCCCCAGTTCCTGCGCGCACCAGAGTGCCTTCCTGACATTCGACGAGTTCTTGCGACCCCAGATCTTCAGCATGACCATCCCTCAATAATGAATGCCGGGGCAGTCTACGCCTGATCAGCCGCGACTCAAATCGCCGCGCAGGTCTGCCAGCACTTGCGGCTGCTGCGCGTCGAACAGGTGCGGGTAGCATTTTTCCAGGTGGCCGAAAAACAGCTCCTGCGGCACGTCGGCAAACTGCCCGTGGTCCACCAGGTACTCCATCGACTGTTCGCCCTGGCGATTGAAAGGCTGGAAAACGCTGTCCTCCAGGCCGTCGAAATCCAGCGGCGCCACATCGAACATTTCACACAATTGCCGGTTGAACGCCGGCGTGGCCTTGACCCAACGACCCTGCAGATAGAACTCGGTGTAGCCGTGCATGGCGAACACATCGCTGCGCAGCAGCTCCAGCAGCCTGGGTGTGGACAGGTGATTGCGCACATCGGCCAGGCCGATGCGCGCCGGTATCCCGCAATGCCGGGCACAACCGGCGAGCAAGGTGGCCTTGGGCACGCAATAGCTCTCGCCGGTGGCCAGGGCATGGCTGCCGCGCAAGGTCTGGGGATCACGGCTGAAACTGTAGAAATTGTAGCGTACGGCCTCGCGCACCGCGTAATAGAGGCTGACGGCTTGCTGTCGGGGATCGCGGCTGGCACCGCGATGAGTTTCGGCGAACTCCACCACCGCCGGGTGGTCACTATCGATGAAGCGGCTGGGACGCAGGTACTCGTGCATGGGCATGACCTCCGAGAGGAAGCCTGAGTCTATCGAGGCGTCCGCCCCAGTGATAACGACGTATCGGCCAAAGATCATGGCCCCCACGATCAACCGGGCCTGGCCCGCAAGATACAGACTTGCATTGCACCCGCACTGCCCTGCTCACCCGCGCTGTCGAAGGCCGACTACGCTCTGAGGGTGATTTCACCCCTGGTTTCACGGAGGATTGAATATGCTGTTGTTGTGGATACTGGTTCTGGTGCTCGCAGTGGCCTACCTGGCCCATCGCCGTACCGCCCCCCTGCCCGCCCTCGGCGTGGTCGCCATCTACCTCTTGGCCATGGGCGCCTTTAGCCGTGCCCCCGGCTGGCTGCTGCTGATTTTCTGGGTGCTGCTGGCAGCGGTCGCCGCCCCTCTGCTGCTGCCCGATCTGCGGCGCAAGTATTTCAGTGCGCCGCTGTTCAGCTGGTTCCAGAAGGTTCTGCCGCCGATGTCCCAGACCGAGCGCGATGCCATCGATGCCGGCACCGTCTGGTGGGACGGCGAGCTGTTCAGTGGCCGCCCCGACTGGAATACCTTGCTGGCCTACCCCAAGGCCCAGTTGACCGAAGAAGAGCAGGCGTTCATCGACGGCCCGACCGAGGAGCTGTGCGCCATGGTCAGCGACTGGCAGATCGGCCAGCACATGGACCTGCCGGCCGAAGCCTGGGCCCACATCAAGGAGCACGGTTTCTTTGCCCTGATCATTCCCAAGGAGTTCGGCGGCAAGGGCTTCTCGGCCTACGCCCACTCCCAGGTGGCCATGAAGCTGGCCACCCGCAGCGGCGACCTGGCCTCCACCGTGATGGTGCCCAACTCCCTGGGCCCGGCCGAACTGCTGCTGCACTACGGCACCGACGAACAGCGCAATCACTACCTGCCGCGGCTGGCCCGGGGCGACGACATTCCCTGCTTCGCCCTCACCGGCCCCCTGGCCGGCTCCGATGCAGGGGCCATGCCCGACACCGGGATCATCTGCAAAGGCCAATGGCAGGGTGAAGAAACCCTGGGCCTGCGCCTGAACTGGGAAAAGCGCTACATCACCCTGGGCCCGGTGGCCACCCTGCTCGGCCTGGCCTTCAAGGCCCATGACCCGGACCACCTGCTGGGCGACCAGGAAGACCTGGGCATCAGCCTGGCACTGATCCCCACCGACACCCCCGGGGTGGATATCGGCCGCCGCCACCTGCCCCTGGGCGCGGCCTTCATGAACGGCCCGAACTCCGGCAAGGACGTGTTCATTCCCCTGGACTTCCTCATCGGCGGCCAGGAAATGCTCGGCAAGGGCTGGATGATGCTGATGAATTGCCTGTCCGTGGGCCGTTCGATCTCCCTGCCCGCGGTGGGCACCGGCGCCGCCAAATTCACCAGCCTGGTGACCGGCCAGTACGCCCAGGTGCGGGAGCAGTTCAACGTGCCCCTCGCCGCCTTCGAGGGCATCCAGGAGGCTCTGGCCCGCCTCGGCGGCAATGCCTGGCTGATGGACAGTGCACGCATGCTCACTGCCAACGCCGTGGACCTGGGGGAAAAACCCTCGGTGCTGTCGGCGATCCTCAAGTACCACCTCACCGAGCGCGGCCGCGAGTGCATCAGCCACGCCATGGACGTGCACGGCGGCAAGGGCATCATCATGGGCCCCAACAACTACCTGGGCCGCAGCTGGCAAGGAGCGCCGATCTTCATCACCGTGGAAGGCGCCAACATCCTTTCGCGCAACCTGATGATCTTCGGCCAGGGGGCAATCCGCTGCCATCCATTCGTGCTCAAGGAAATGGCCCTGGCCGGTCGCGAAGACCACGACCAGGCGCTGCAGGAGTTCGACGCCCTGCTGCTCAAGCACATAGGTTTCGCCGTGAGCAACGCCGCCAGCACCCTGGTGCTGAACCTCGGCCTGGGCCACTTCGAACACGTTCCGGGAGACAAGGTCAGCCAGGGCTACTTCCGTGCCCTGAACCGCCAGGCCGCGGCCTTCGCCCTGCTGGCGGACTTCTCGATGATGCTGCTGGGGGGCGAACTCAAACGCCGCGAGCGCCTTTCCGCCCGCCTGGGGGATGTGCTCAGCCACCTGTACCTGGCGTCGGCAGCGCTCAAGCGCTACCACGACCTGGACTCCCCGGAATACCTGCGCCCCCTGCTGGCCTGGGCCATGGAAGAGAGCCTCGGGCATTCCGAACGGGCCCTGGACGAGTTGCTCAGCAACTTCCCCAACCGGGTGTTCGGTTGCGTGCTGCGGGTGCTGGTGTTCCCCTTCGGCCGTCGCCATACCGGGCCATCGGACAAGCTGGATGCCGAAGTGGCGGCGATCATCGGTCGAGCCCAGGGCGATCCGGCCCTGGAAGCGGTGCTTGCCGGCTGCTACCGCCCGCAATCCAAGGACGACCCGGTGGGCGCCCTGCAACATGCCAGCAACCTGCTGAGCGCCGTGCACCCGTTGCACAAGAAGCTCCACGAAGCGCTGAAAAGCGGCCAGGTCAAACCGGCTGCCGGCGAATCGGCCATCGACGCGGCGCTGGAAGCCGGCGTGCTGCAGGCCGCCGAGGCCCAGAGCCTGCACGAGGCCGAGGCGGCGCGGCGCAAGGTCATCGATGTGGATGATTTTGCCAAGGAGGAGCTGACCCTAAGCGAAGGCAAGACCCGCTAGACGGCCGCCTTCGGGGCAGGTCGATTATGAAACCGGGCGCGGGAGCTATATACTCCCGCGCCCGTTTTGCTCTTGAGGACCCTGTCATGTCCAACATCGTCGCCGATCATCTCGTCCTGCTGGACCACCTGCGCAGCATCCTGGTCGCCGTAGGTGAAGCCGAACAGGTGCCCGAGGAAAGCCATGCGCTGTTCCTGGAGCGCTTCGACGAACTGCGCGCCTCGCTGCCGATCGACCCGATCGAAAGCCAATACCTGGGCCAGGACCTGCTGTGCCAGATCATGCAGCGCTACCCGCAGATCGCCCACCTGGTGCCTCGTGACCTGCTGTGGTTCTTCGCCGGTGACTGCCTGCACTACATGCCCGATGAAGAAATCGACCTGTACCAGGCCCTGGAAGAGCGCCGTTTCGAAGCCGAGCAGAACGACGAGCCCTTCGACTGGAACCAGGAAAAGCAGCTGCTGGCGCTTTCTGCCCAGGACAGCAAGCACTGATCACTGCGCCCGGCGCAACCAAGGCCCGCACGGTTCGCCCGGCGGGCCTTTTTCATGGGCGCCTTTTAGCGCCGGCTTGTCAGAGAATTCGCTGGCAAGCCAGCTCCTACAGCGGGCGTTCCGCTTTGCCCGGGCGGTTGAGGGTCGGCTCCTTGGCCAGGCACTCCACCAGGTAGTCGATGAAAACCCGCAACTTGGGCGGCAGGTAACGGGTCGGTGAATGCAGCAGCCAGGCACCGCCGTGGTAGGAGGCCAGGAAGGTCCACTCCGGCAGCACCTGGACGATCAGCCCCTGCTCCAGGGCATGGCGCGCGGTGAAGTACGGCAGGCTGCCGATCCCCAGGTGTTGCAGCACCGCATCCAGGCGCACCCCGGTGTGGTTGGCCGCATAGCGCCCGCGCACCCCCACCGTGACCGCCTTGCTGCCCTGGGTGAATTTCCAGCGCGCATCGCTGGGGGTCTCGCCCAGGTAGATGCAACTGTGCTGGCGCAGGTCCTGGGGATGGGCCGGGGTACCGTGCTCGGCCAGGTACTGCGGGGTGGCGCAGAGCAGGTGATCGATGCGCAACAGCTGGCGGCCGATCAACCCGGGCGGCGGGCGATCGGTGATGCGGATCGCCAGGTCGACGTTGTCGTCGATCAGGTCGACATCGCGGTCCTCATGCAGCAGTTCCACATCGACCAGGGGATAGCGCCGCAGAAACTCCGGCATGTGCGGGTGCACCACGAAACGCCCCACCGCCTTGGGCACGCTGACCCGCACCACGCCTTCGGCTTCGTGGGTGAACTGGCCGCTGACCTCCATCACCGAACGGGCCGCACTGACCATTTCACTGCAACGCTTGAACACCTCTTCGCCACCGTCGCTCAAGCGCAACTTGCGTGTGGTGCGCTGCAACAACCGGGTGGCCAGGGCCTTTTCCAGGCGCGAGATGCTGCGGCTGACCGCCGAAGGCGAGGAGCCCAGCTGGCGTGCCGCCTCGGAGAAGCTGCCGGTCTCCACGACCCTGACGAAAATGGCCATTTCTGCCAGCAAAGGCAGGGGTAGATTTATGCTCATGACGCAATAGTCCATTGAGTTTCGAACGGATTATCACGCAATTGCCCAGGCCGCATAATAAAAAAACACTGAATTCCAGGGTTAGAGAAATGACGCGGCGCCTGTATTACGACAATGACCAGTTACTGACCTCCGTCGAGGTCCTGAGCTGCATCCCCCACGAACAGCAATTCGCGGTCACCCTCAACGCCACGCCCTTCCACCCCCAGGGTGGCGGCCAGCCCAGCGATACCGGCTGGATCGGCCAGGCCGCCGTTCTGCGGGTGGCCCAGGAAGGCGAGCAGATCGTGCATTACCTGGACCAGCCGCTGGAGCCGGGCATTTTCGAGGCCCGGGTCGATGAGGCCGCGCGCCTGTTCAACAGCCGCATGCACTCCGCCGGGCACCTGATCGGCCACTTCGTGCAAAGCCAGGGCTGGATACCGATCAAGGCCCATCACTGGCCAGGTGAAGGCCGGGTGTCGTTCAAACCGGCAGAGCAGCCCCGGGAGATCGACGGCGCCAGCGTGCAGGACGCGATTGCGCAGTGGATAGAGGCCGACCTGGAACGGCATAGCACAATGGCGGACGGTTCGCGCCAGATCAGCTTTGGCCAACTGCCGGCCTATGGTTGCGGCGGCACCCACGTCAGCCACCTGCAGCAGCTGGGCGCGGTGCTCATCACCGCGGTCTCACTCAAGAAAGGCACCCTTTCGGTCAGCTATAGCCTCGACTGAAAACGGCCTGCCACTCAATCACCCTGCTTTGCGGAGTCCGCATGCTCTCCAACTATCTTGGCGAGTTCCTCGCCCTGGCCCTGGTTCACTTTCTCGCGGTGGTCGCTCCCGGGCCGGATTTTGCCGTGACCATCCGCCAGAGCGTGCGCTTTGGCCGCATGACCGGGGTCTGTACCGCCCTGGGCATCGGCGCCGGCATCTCGGTGCACGTGCTCTACACCCTGCTGGGGGTGGGCGCCCTGATGCACGCTACGCCCTGGTTGCTGAGCGCGGCCAAGCTACTGGGCGGCGCCTACATCCTGTACTTGGGTATCAGCCTGCTGCGCAGCAAGGCCAAGACCAGCCTTCCCGGCGAGGCGCCCACCGATGAGCCCCAACAGACCTTGCTGCGAGCCTTTACCACGGGGTTTCTGACCAATGCCACCAACCCCAAGGCGACCCTGTTTTTCCTGGCGATCTTCACCACCCTGGTCAGCGCCACCACCCCACTGAGCATCCAGGCCCTATATGGCGCCTGGATGTGCCTGGTAAATGCGCTGTGGTTCGTGATCGTCGCGCTGTTCTTCTCCAGCTCTCGGGTGCGCTTGCTGTTCATGCGCCTGGGGCACTGGTTCGAGCGCTGCATGGGGCTGATCCTGCTGCTGTTCGCCGGGCGGTTGCTGCTGTCGCTGTAGGCAAGGCAAACGACAAAGGCCCGCGCAGGTGTACTGGCGGGCCTTTTTTCTGGGCACTGGCTGCAGCGTTGAATCGCAGGCAAACAAAAACGCCGCTCAATGAGCGGCGTTCTTGTGAAT
>NZ_VYKE01000498.1:0-591 GCF_032424515.1 Pseudomonas sp. JV245A | reverse complement strand
CAGGGCCTTTTCCAGGTTGGGCTCCTGGATCAGCCCGCGGCAGATCAGGGCAAAGGCCCCCGGCGGCATGCCCCGGGAGTCGAGCTGGAAGAATTCGTCCTGCAACTCGCGGATCTGGATCAGCCACAGCGCGGCAAAGGCACTGCCGGGCACCCGTGCCCGGGGCTGGTCGAGCAACGCCGGATCGATACCGGCCTCGCGCAGCACGGCCGCCAGCCGCGCCGGCTGCTGGCGCAGGGCGTGGGTCATCACCCGGACAAAGTAGACCGCGACCGAATCCGATTCACGCATGTAGAGGCTGTGCTCCCGTAGCTGGACCTATGGCAAAAAACGCCAGCACGCTTGACCGCTTTCGGCATAGGCCGGCCACCGCACCGGGCTCTAGACTCGCGCTGGATAACGCGCTGTGCAAGGCAACCGCGCCATGCTCCGCGAAGGCAATGAACAAAGGAAGAGCTGAAGATGAATCTTGCGAATATCGGGGTGATCGGCGCCGGCACCATGGGCAACGGCATCGCCCAGGTCTGCGCCCAGGCGGGCTTTGACGTGACCCTGCTGGACATCGCCCAGGGCGCCCTGGAAAAGGCCCTG
>NZ_VYKE01000497.1:0-591 GCF_032424515.1 Pseudomonas sp. JV245A | reverse complement strand
GCCAGCGATCGCGGTCTTCGGTCAGGTGCTGGCCAACGATCAGGTCCAGGTCCAGGTGCTGGCCCAGATGCAGGCGCGGGCCGGCCTGCCAGCCCTGTTCGCCGCCGCGTTGGCCGTAGCGCTCGGCAATCAGGGTCAGGCTCTGGGCCAGGTCGTACTCCAGCCCGCTGCCCCAGGCCCAGCGGTGGCTCTGGTCGCCGTCGTCATAGGCGTGGGCCCAGCCGGCATTCAGGTTCAGGCGCAGGCTGGCAACAGGGCTGAAGGTCAGTGGCAGGGCGAGGTCGCCACCGTCGAAGCTGTGGCTGCGGTTCAGGGCCCAGTGGGCGGAGCCGGCCAGGGCCAGTTGCAGGCCCAGGTCTTCACGGTCCAGTAGGGCCAGCTTGACCTGGGGGCTGAGCTGGGTCTCGCCCTGGCCGTCGGCCTGCTGGCGCTGCATCGCGGCCCCCAGTTGCACCCAGGGCAGTTGGCTGAAGGTGCAGGCCGGGGCCACCACGCTGGTGTGGCTGGAGCCCTGGTGGCGGGTGCTCTGGTACCAGACATCGACATTGCATTCCCCGGGAGCGTTGATGGCGCCGTCGTCCACCACGTAGG
>NZ_VYKE01000496.1:0-593 GCF_032424515.1 Pseudomonas sp. JV245A | reverse complement strand
CTGGCCTGCAGTGGGCCGGCAAGGGTCGGGAAGCGGGTCATCAGCACGCCCAGGGGCACACCGAAGACGATGGCCAGGGTGACGGCGATGCCCACCAGGGTGATGTGCTGCCAGGTCAGGTGCAGGACCTGGGCCCAATCGAGATGGGAAAAGGCGTTCAGGAATTCCATGTCTTCTCCTCTTTAGTTGATCGGGTGCTGGCGCAGGAAATCTGCGGCCACGGCGGATGGGCTTTCATGGTCGACGTCGACCCGCGCGTTCAGCTGGCGCATGGTTTCGTCGTCGAACAGCGCCGCCAGCGGCTTGAGCTCGGCGGCCAGTTGCGGGTGGGCGTCGAGGTAGGCCTGGCGTACCACCGGCGCGGCGGTGTAGTCCGGGAAGTAGTGCTTGTCGTCTTCCAGCAGTTTGAGCTTGAAGGCATTGAGGCGCCCGTCGGTGGTGTACACCAGGCCGGCGAACACCTGGCCGTTGCGCAGGGCGGTGTAGACCAGGCCGGCGTCCATCTGCCGGGTGTTCTTGCGGGTCAGGGCCATGTCATAGAGCTTGACCATCCCGGCCATGCCGTCGGAGCGGTTGGCGAACTCGGTGTCCAG
>NZ_VYKE01000495.1:0-597 GCF_032424515.1 Pseudomonas sp. JV245A | reverse complement strand
GTGCCCAGCGCCAAACCGCGTCCGCCCCTGCGCCATGCACGGCGCGTGCTGCTGCTCGAAGGCTGCGTGCAGCCGGGGCTGTCACCCAATACCAACGCCGCCGCAGCGCGGGTCCTGGATCGCCTGGGCATCAGCGTGCAACCGGTCAGCGAGGCCGGCTGCTGCGGCGCGGTGGACTATCACCTGGATGCCCAGCAAGCCGGTCTGCAGCGCGCCCGGCGCAATATCGACGCCTGGTGGCCGCACCTGCAACTGGGGGCCGAAGCCATCGTCCAGACCGCCAGCGGCTGCGGCGCCTTCATCAAGGATTACCAGCACCTGCTGGCCCATGACCCGGCCTACCGCAGCAAGGCCCAGCGCGTCAGTGCCCTGGCCCGGGACCTGGTGGAAGTGCTGCGGGACGAACCCCTGGAACAGCTCGGCGCCCACAGCGACCAGCGCCTGGCCTTCCACTGCCCCTGCACCCTGCAGCACGCGCAGAAGCTCGGCGGCGCCGTGGAAAGCCTGCTGCAACGCCTGGGCTTTCACCTCACCGCGGTGCCCGACAGCCACCTGTGCTGCGGTTCGGCGGGCACCTATTCGCTGACCCAGCCGACG
>NZ_VYKE01000494.1:0-599 GCF_032424515.1 Pseudomonas sp. JV245A | reverse complement strand
GCCGCGGATATCCAGGCCGAGCTGGACAAGCTGCTGTGGGCCGACCTGTTGATCCTCAACTTCCCGGTGTTCTGGTTCTCGGTGCCGGCCATGCTCAAGGGCTGGATCGACCGGGTGCTGGTGTCGGGGGTGTGTTATGGCGGCAAGCGTTTCTATGACCAGGGCGGGCTGGCGGGCAAGAAAGCCCTGGTGACCCTGACCCTGGGCGGGCGCGAGCACATGTTCGGCGAAGGCGCGATTCACGGCCCGCTGCAGGACATGCTGCGCCCGCTGCTGCGCGGCACTTTGGCCTATGTCGGCTATGACGTGCTGGAACCCTTCGTGGCCTGGCACGTGCCCTACATCAGCCAGGAGGCTCGCGAAGCCTTCCTGCACAGCTACCGCCAGCGCCTGCAGCACCTGGCGGACGACCAGCCCCTGGTTTTCCCGCGCCTGGACCAGTTCGACGAAGCCCTGTACCCCTTGCCGGTCTGAAATCCCCACCGCCGATACGCCTTCCTCCGTAGGAGCCGGCTTGCCGGCGAACAGGCCCTTGAGCCTTGTGCTGCTCTTGCGGCCGCCTTCGCTGGCAAGCCAGCTCCTACATGAGCATCCGCGGC